>JBPOFV010000111.1:0-6616 GCA_051252335.1 Marinicella sp.
AATGTAGGCAATCCAGATCGTGCTTTTGATTTTCAAAACTTGCCTAATTTTGGCATCGGTTTGGCCCGCTTGGAATTCATCATCAATCGCATGATTGGCATTCACCCCAAGGTGCTGTTGAATTATGACAGCCAACCTGACTCAGTTAAACAAATCACTGATCCAATGGTCGCAGCTTATGCCACACCACGAGACTATTTTGTTAAGAGATTAGCAGAAGGCATATCCACTTTGGCGGCCGCATTCAACCCGCAACCAGTCATTGTGCGTTTATCTGATTTCAAATCAAATGAATACGCCAACCTAATTGGTGGTAAGCAATACGAGCCCAATGAAGAGAATCCTATGTTAGGCTTCAGAGGTGCATCACGTTACCTGGATGAGTCGTTTGTCGATTGTTTCGAAATGGAATGTGAAGCTTTGAAGTTTATTCGTGACGAGATGGGCTTAACCAATGTTTGGGCCATGGTACCTTTTGTCAGAACTTTGGCTGAAGGCCAAGGTGTTATCGACTTAATGGCGAAAAATGGTTTAAAACAAGGTGACAATGGATTGAAAATAATCATGATGTGTGAATTGCCTTCAAATGCGCTTATGGCTGATGAGTTTTTAGATATTTTTGATGGCTTTTCCATTGGCTCCAATGACATGACTCAATTAACACTCGGCTTGGATAGAGATTCTGGCATCATTGCTGACTTATTTGATGAACGAGATCCCGCAGTGAAGAAAATGCTGGCTATGGCCATCAGCGCTTGTAAACGCCGTGGCAAATACATTGGCATCTGTGGTCAAGGCCCTTCAGATCATCCAGATTTGGCACAATGGTTACTTGATCAAGGAATAGAAAGCGTTTCACTGAACCCTGACACTGTGGTTGAAACTTGGATGAATTTAGCAAAATCTTAACTATAAACTCATTTAAACCAGAGTTCATAACATATAAATTAAAGAGGAAGAAATGAAGAATAAATTAACTTTAAAACCATTGGTAGCGGCCTTGATGCTCAGCTCAACAGCGGTTGTGTTGGCAGATTTAGAAAGCATCAACCAGCATCAACCAAACTCGGAACAAATTAAACAAGCGCTTAACAGCAACCAATTGATTCTGGCTGGTGGAATTTTTGATCCACTACACCAAACAATAAACTTTCAAAGTAGTGGGATTAACAACCATGAATCTAAACTGTATGGCATTGTTCAATTCCATCCAGGCAAAAGCAATTTTCAGTGGTTACAAAAACAAGGCTTACAAGTTATCCAATCTTTTTCTAATCACGCTTTTTTAGTTAAATGGAACAACTCAGACAAACAGCTTTTGACTCAAAATAGCGACATTCGTTGGATAGGCCCATTTACCAGCGGCTATAAGGTTTCACCCAATTTATGGCAAAACAACCGAGCAGCCTTAACTACATTTGAACTGTCTGTTGAAGTTTTTAATGGGTATCCTGTTGATAAAATTAAACATTTGATCAAAAAATATGCACCTGAAGCTAATTTTATTGACTCCAACTACGTCAAATCTGCTCCTCGAATAGCGATTGAAATTCCAGCTCAACACCTAGATGAAAGCCTGAACAATTTGGCTGCCACTGAAGCCGTGCAATGGATAAACCTGTACTACCCAGAAAGGTTTTTAAACAATGAAGCTGTTGCTGCAGTTCAAGACACCAGTAGTTCCACAAGTGACACGACCATGTTTGATAATGGCATTTATGGTTCAGGCCAAATTATTGGAGTTGCTGACTCTGGCATGGATCACAATGAAGATTGGTTTGCTCATTATGATGATGGTTCTGGTGTTGTCACAGCGATTACGCCTGCTGCTGTCACCATTCCACCACTGCTTGGGCCACTAACGCCCAATAACAAGGTCATTGGCTATTGGGTCATGCCAGGCGCAGCATCGTATGATCATGGCACCAATCATGGAACTCATACCACCGGCTCGGTCGCTGGAGATGAATCCACCAATGTATCATCACCTACCAGTTCCGGTTACGATAATGATGATGGTATGGCACCCAATGCTCAAATATTATTTCAAGACATTGGAAGTGCAACAGGTTTAACCGGCGCCGGCTCTTCGCCCATGTGGCAACAAGCTTATGATGCAGGTGTAAGGATTCACAGCAACAGCTATGGCTCATCTACATTTGGCGAATATGTGAGTTCAGACCAAAATGTTGACCGATCACTGCGTGAATTGGACAACATGGTGATAGCAATAGCAGCCGGGAATGATGATGGTTTCAGTAACACCACAGGTTCTCCAGGTAATGCCAAAAGTGCACTGACTGTAGGTGCCTTAGGGCATGGTAACAGTACCGCTGTGGCTGGGTTTTCGAACCGTGGTTTAACAGACGATGGTCGTTTAAAGCCTGATATCGCCGCTACTGGCAGCTCAATTCAGTCTGCTGCAGGTGACACCAATGATTCAGAAGTACTTGATCCAAACCCTAGTCGAGCCACCAAAAGTGGCACATCGATGTCAACACCCATTACTGCAGGCGCCACTGCTCTATTGCGACAATATTTCACTGATGGATTTTATCCAACTGGTCTTGCCACACCAACTGATGCGGTTACTCCAAGCGGCCAGTTGATGAAAGCCATGTTACTTAATGGCTCAAACACTGACAGTGGATTTAATTCAACTGGTTCAGGTTGGGGACGTCCATGGTTAGAAAACACCTTGTATTTCAATGGCGATGATCGTTTTTTCAAATTCTGGGATGTCACACATGAAAGTGGTTTGACCACTGGCGAATCTATCAGTTTTGATGTTGACGTATTGGCAGGAGCTGAATTTAGAGCCACACTGGTTTGGTATGACGTTCCTGGCCCCACCGGTTCAGGTGTGACTCTGGTTAACAACCTGGATTTAACCGTGGCAAACCCTGATGGCACTTATTTCGGCAATGTTTTTTCTGGTAGTACTTCAGCAACTGGCGGTTCGAGTGACAACATCAATACCGTAGAACAGGTCAGATTTAATTCTTCAACTGCTGGTGAATATAACATCACAGTATCTGCACCCAATATCCCTGGTGATGGCAGTTTTGGTTCTGATCGACAAGGTTACGCATTGGTAGTTTCTGGTAATTTTGATATCCCATCTCTAGGTGGAATAGATTTAATTTTTGCTAATGGTTTTGAAGAAGTGGTTGAAAATCCGCCCAATTTAATGGCCAGTGACTTAGGATTATCAGGTGTTGAGTTGACTTGGGATGAAGTCAGCAGTGCCAACGAATATGAAATATTCCGCAGCAATGGCACATGTGCGACTATGGAACCCGGTTCTATGCGATACATCAGCAGTAGTAGCTCAGCTGACTTCATAGATGCAAGCACCAGTGGTGGCTATAACTATGCTTACCAAGTTCGTGCAGTCAACAGTGGCTTTGTCAGTCAATTTAGTAATTGCACTGACATCACCTCCACTCAAACATGCCTGATTCCACCGCAGTTTAATGCGACTGAATCGTCAGTAGCTAACAATGTGGGAGCCAGCTGTGGTATAGATTTAACTTGGACTGCTGCCAGCAGCAACTGCCCTAATGTGTCTGACATTAGTTACAATATTTATCGGTCGACCAGTCATAATTTTGTTACTGGAGCGGGTAATTTGTTAACCACTGTTAATAACGACACTGTCTTTAGCGACTCAACAGTTTTACCAGGTCAGCCTTATTTCTATCGCATTGAAGCAGTCAATAATGGTAACAGTTCAGACCAATCACCCGAACTGGCCAGTACGCCTTTAGGGAATCCATCAAGCAATGTAGGTCAGGTTAGTGATGATGCCGATAATTCATTACTGATGAACCTGTCTGGAACGTGGTCTGTTTCCAATGATCGTTCAAGCAACGGAACCCTCAGTTACCGCAGTACCTATGAAGGAGCTAATACATATACTTCGAACAACTGTTCTCGAATGACTTCACCGATGCTGTCTATTCCAAATTCAGGAACACCGAGTATTGATTATCAAGCTTGGTTTGAAATTGAAGCCGAATGGGATGGTGTGGTTGTTGAAATTTCCACCGATGGTGGTGCTAACTGGGTAGATTTACCGCCTGTTGGTGGTTACCCAAGTGACTTCAGCCAAACTCTGAATCCTCCAATTAATGGTTGTGAGTACCCAACCACACAAGGCGCATTTGGTGGTGACTCAAGTAACTTCGATGCCTTTTCACATGACTTATCTGCTTATTTAGGCGATACAGTTCAGATTCGCTGGAGTTTTTCAACAGACCCAGGCTTCGAAGTAGAAGGGTTTTATATAGATGAAATTAACTACAATGACATCAACACGTTTGATGCTTGTAGTGTAATTGTTGATTGATCTTAATTTATTAACGGGAAGCCATTAACACGATGGTTAATGGCTTTCTTAAATTTCAACCAGAGCTCTTTGCTTTGGCTATAAATTCAATGAGTTTCACCTCATCTAAATGGTATTCAGTTCTGACACTGCTGCACAAATCCAGACCATAGGGCCTCACTTGACTGATGGCATCTATGACATTTTCTGTATTTAAGCCGCCAGCTAAATAAACAGGCACACAGACCTCAGAGACAATTTGCTGACTCAATTTCCAGTTATGTGTCCTACCCGTACCACCCAATTCTTTAACAACTAAATGAGGGTTGCCACTGTCCAACAAGATGGCATCGACATTTGCTGCGACTTGCTTGGCTTGCTCTATAGAGTTTTCATCCAAAACATGAATCACTTGTACCAACTTTATACCTGGTAAGGCTGACTTAATGTCTGCATAGCAGCCCTCTACCAATTCATCCACTATTTGGATGGCCGTGCTGTTTACACGCTGATGGTGTTTAACGATGGCTGCAGCAGTCGTTTCACTGGTTAATAAGAAGGTTTCAATGTGTTCAGGAACTTGACGCGCAATCTTTGCTGCTAATTCATCCGTAATGATACCTGGACCACTGGGCATTTTACCCACCAAGCCTAAAACACTGGCTCCAGCATCAATCGCGATCTTTGCTTCACGTTCAGAAGAAATACAACATATTTTTATTTTGGGAACAATGGTTTTAATCATTCAACAGCCTTCACTTAAATACTGCATCGAGCACATGAAATGAACCGAATACAATGATTCGGTCTTCTGGTTTACTGACAGACAAAGCCGCCTCATAAGCAATCTTAGCAGCATTAAATTGTGAAAATAAAGAAACATGATCAGCCAATTTCATTTTCAAGTCAGCTAATTTCATTGCCCTTACTCCTTCTAATTGAAAGACAAACCAATGATCAATCACTTCATCCAACAACCCTATCCAAGATTCAAACTGCTTGTCCGCTAAGACCGAAAAAACTGCCCTGGTTTGTCCAGCGATTGGGTTGTCTTTAAGCCAAGAAACCAATTGCAACACCGCTTGTTTATTGTGCGCCACATCAGCCAATACCCAAGGATGTTCTTGCATGGTTTGTAATCGGCCGTTTATGTGCCAGCTTGCTAGGCTCCTTTGCAACTTCGTCTGATCAAACATATATTCAAGTTCAAGCAAAACGGTTAATGCACTGCAAAAGTTTTTAAGTTGCCAATCACCTTTTAACTGAGGTCGAAGTAAGTTTTTAAAGCTGTTTTCTTTATTTTTATAAGAAAAAAATTGATCGTCAAATTCAAGTTGATAATCCAATGAATATTGCGACAATTTGGCTTGGCATCTTGAGGCATGATTGATGATTGCATCAGGCGTATCAATATCGCCATAGACCACTGGTTGTTTTGGGCGCATGATGCCTGCTTTCTCATAAGCAATGGATTCAATGTCATTACCCAACCATTCAGTGTGATCTAAATCAACCGTGGTAATGATGGCGGCATCAGCATCGATAGAATTGGTGGCATCTAAACGTCCACCAAGTCCAACTTCAAGTATGATTACATCCACATCATGGGATTTAAACAGCCACATTGCTGCCAAAAAAGCATATTCAAAGTAAGACAAATGAATGTCCTGTTTGGCTTCATCAATGACAGTAAAGGCTTGCAGAATATCTTCATCATTGGCCGCTTGACCCTTGATGTTTATCCTTTCATTAAAAGCAAAAATATGTGGTGATGTAAATGCACCGACGCTTTTGTTTTGCTCGCTCAATAAAGCACACAAGGCAGCAACAGTTGAGCCTTTACCATTGGTGCCACCTACAGTGATTATTTGTCGGCCCAGACCATCTAATTCTAAACGAGATAGAACCGTTGCTATGCGTTCAAGACCTAAATCAATCTTAAATTGATTCAACTCATCAAGTCGGGTTTCTAAGGCAGGTTTTTGATCAGGATTTTGGGTGGTCATCAGCGACGATCACTTCATCCGGCTCTATGGCTTCAGTTTGGTTAGAATCAGTATCCATAGGTTTTAACAAAGACAACAGTTGGAAGATCTTCTCATTCAAGTCATGCCTTGAAACAATCATATCAATGGCACCCTTTTGCAGTAAAAATTCACTGCGCTGAAACCCTTCAGGCAATGTTTCACGAACCGTTTGTTCAATCACACGGGGGCCGGCAAAACAAATCAATGCATTGGGCTCAGCAATGTTAACATCTCCTAACATGGCCAAAGAGGCTGATAC
>JBPOFV010000112.1:0-6532 GCA_051252335.1 Marinicella sp.
CAACAAATCTTGACCAATAATGCCATCAATCATCACACCATTGGCATTAAACAAGCCCAAAGTGATTGCCCTTAAATCAGTCGAACCAATTTGAGGTAACTCCATGGTCTCACCTTCAATTGATAAATGTTTCAAAGGAAAGGAATTGAATGTTATGAGTCCGGCTGCACCAGCTGCAGCAATTGACGATATCTTTTCTTCGCGGCCGATGTTGAACTTTCCCAATAAATCATCGTTAATGACCGTTACTGCACCAGTATCAACGATAAACTGACCGGTCACACCATTAATGGTAGCCTCCATGATGTCATGCCCTGTTAAAAGCTTGTCCATTTGAACCAATTGATATCCATGTTGATCTATGAGTTCTTCAAGGCCCATATCTGATAATGACTGAGCTGAGCCAATAACATTAATTAAGCACAAGCTCAGTATCATATTGAAGTGGTATTTGGTTAATTTCATGTCCATGAAGCCTTATTGATGACTCTTGTCATCTATCACAGCTCCCTCTGGCATGATAACTTGTTTAGAGTCAAATGGAGTTTGGGTATCCACATGGGTGATGATGTGATTGCCAACAATGCGCTCATCAGCTTCAGGCATGGTTCTGAACGCTGCTGGAAACACCAAACCATCAACCGTTTGATTTTTGGTAATGAGTCGCCATAAAGGCCCAAATAACTCGCGTTCTGGAGGCTGGCCTAATGATTTTAACAAGGCTCTGTTGCCAACGGCATATTGATAACCTGCTAGCAAATTAGTTTCTTGGTCAATATACAAGACAAAATAATCCAGTGCACTTTTACCAATCACGGGTTTGTCAGCAAAAGTCATTTTAACTTCGTGATAAACCTTACCACCATGACCTGGCCAAGCAAATTCACTAACATCAGATAACTGAACACCATCATCTTGTGTGATCCAAGGTAGATTGACAAAATAATAAAAGAAGTAAACCATCGCAGTGGGGGGATTGGCCTTTTTCCAGTTCTTTGACCACACCTGCTCACCATCGAAAGCTATGGCTGCATCATTCAGATACCAATCTTGGTACACTTGCTTAGTTTTTTGGTCTATGGATTCACGAGCAACCCACCAAGCCAATTCATTTTTACCATGGTAATTATTATGCATCACAGTATCAAATGTGATGGCTGGAATGGATCGCCACTTATCTATACCGCCATGAGCTTTAACCATGGCTTCAATGACTTGTTTGGTTTGGTCATTGGCATAAGTGGGGGCTGCGTTGACAGCTTGTAGATTGAATATGAAGATCAATAGTGCTGTGTTTTTAATCAGTTGAATCAATTTAAAGTCTCCTGCATTGGTTACTAAACAAGTTTCTATTTTTCATTGAAACCCTTATGAATCAAGGGCCTGGGGAGATTGAACTGGATTTTAGGGAGATTGGGTCAACTCAATAGATAGGATTTGACTTGTTTGAGGTTTTTTCTTGAAATAGATACATCAAAATCAATATACGCCATTTCAAGAAAATGACTGTTCTTAACTTTTTTCAAGCCTTTAATATAAGCTAAATTGACCAAATAAGATTGATGACAGCGATAAAAATGATCTCCATCGAGTTGTTCTGTCATTTTCTTCATACTAGAGCGAATCATTCGATTTCTTAGTGCTTCAGATTCATCCAAATAATAAACTTCTAAATAGTTATCACAAGTTTTCAAACAAACCACTTGCCTACTTTTAACTTTGAATGAATCGATTTGATTTTCAGACTTCAGTGTCATAGGTTGATCTTCTGGCTGAACTGGCACCCAATTTTTGTTGCGCAAAAATAAGAAAATGTTGGCCCAACAAAGCAAACCCCAAATAACATAAATGGCCAAAAATTGCGGCATCAGCTCCATAAATCCTCGTATGGGCACATACATATGACGCCAGCCGCTGATGGTAAAATGTAACAATTGGCTGTACAACCAATTGGACAAACTGATTAAAAGCACCAAACCAATTAGCCCAATGATGATTTGCTTTTGACTGGCTTCAGACCATTTAAAGCGGATTTTCGGTAACAATACATACAATACAGCAGCCGCAGTCAGAGATGAAATCACTCCATAACTACTCAAAAACAAATGGTATACCCAGTTAAAACCTTGAACTTGAATACCAAAGGGTTCCAAAAAATTAAATACCAAGATAATGTATATGCCCACAGAGTAAACCATCCACTTGTTGGTGATTGAGTTCAATTGTTGCTGATGTTTACTTTTTACCATCACTGTTTTATTTCAACCAAGGGTTCTTCAATTCTGTTTTCACCTTTTAAATTACCACAGATTATCAATCATTCATGATTTGTATTCAATTTGATTAATGGTATGGATTCTCAATGCCCAAAGTAAACAGAATATCAATTTCTAATGATTCCATTTCTTCCGCATCGTTCTCATCAATGTGATCAAAACCCAGTAAATGCAGAATACCATGGATACACATATGCGCCCAATGGTGTTCTAGCGGCTTGTTTTGTTCAGTGGCTTCATGTTCTACCACAGTGGCACAAATCGCAAGATCACCCAATTCATCAGATGCTACAAATTCTGGAATATCAGCTGGAAATGACAACACATTGGTGGGCTTATTTTTTCCGCGATAGGTGTTATTAAGGGATTGGCTTTCTGTTGCATCTATAATTTTGATACAAACTGTGCCGGTAGTTTTAAGCTTTAAAGCAACCTGATTAAGCCAATTTTGAAATTGATCAAAATCAGGTGCGGGTATGTCATCTTCGTTGATCAGTTCAAGCTTGATCAAACTCATTATTTCTTTTGACTGTCGTAAGCATCTACTATTTTTTGTACCAAAGAGTGTCTGACCACATCTTTGGATTTAAACCAGCTGAAACTAATGCCTTTGATGTCTTGCAAAATATCCATGGCATGCTTCAAGCCAGATTTTTCACCTGGCCTTAAATCGACTTGAGTGATGTCACCTGTTACAACCACTGTGGTATTAAATCCAGTTCTGGTTAGAAACATTTTCATTTGTTCAACCGTGGTATTTTGCGCTTCATCAAGAATCACATAGGCATCATTTAAAGTTCGTCCACGCATGAAAGCCAAGGGTGCTATTTCAATTTCGTTTTTCTCCAGCATCTTTTCGACTTTGTTGTTGCCCAACATGTCATACAAGGCATCGTATAAAGGACGTAAATAAGGATCTACCTTGTCGCTTAAATCTCCTGGAAGGAAACCCAGTCTTTCTCCAGCTTCAACAGCCGGTCTGACTAACACCAAACGGCGCACACGATCATTCATGTATGCTTCTACAGCGCAAGCGACTGCCAAGTATGTTTTACCCGTACCAGCCGGTCCAATGCCGAAGTTGATGTCATGAGTAACGATGTTATGTAGATATTCTTTTTGATTATCTGAGCGACCCGTGATCACACCTGCTTTGGTTTTGATCGCCACTTCTTGAGGTTCATAATCAGGTTTGGTGGCATTGCCTGCCAATATCACATGAACGATTTCGGGGTTGAGGTTTTCTTTACGTGCTTCTTTAACCAATAAATGCAACATTTTTGCTGCATGTTCTACATGTGAATTCGTACCTTGAATTTGGAATTGATTGCCACGAGCATGAATTTCGGTATCAGTGTGTTCTGCCAATTGCTTCAAATGAGCATCATGATGTCCGTATAAATTCGCTAAACCACCATTATTCAAATCTGAAAATTCCATGTTGCGAATTGTTGCTTTTTGCTTTTCAGCCATATTTACTTCATTCATCTTTAATTAATATGCTTCCTCTCAGAGAGTTTCTTAAGGCTTCAGTGATAGTCACATCAACCATTTGACCGATCAATCGTGGAGATCCTGCAAAATTGACCACGCGGTTGTTTTCCGTTTTACCAGATAATTCTTCATCTGACCATTTTGAAGTGCCTTCAACCAGAATTTTTTGTGTTGTGCCAACCATCTGGGTGCTGATTTCTGCCGCCATGTCATTGATGGTGGCTTGTAATTTTTGTAGTCGTGCTTTTTTCTCATCCAATGAAACCAAGTCCGGCATCGACGATGCTGGCGTACCTGGTCGTGCAGAATAAATAAAACTGAAAGACTGATCAAACCCAATATCAGTGATGAGCTTCATGGTGTCATTAAAATCTTTATCTGTCTCGCCAGGAAATCCAATAATAAAGTCAGAGGATAAACTGATGTCAGGCCTAACTTCACGCAGTTTTCTGATTTTCTGCTTATATTCTAATACCGTATGTCCTCGTTTCATCATGGACAAGATTCGATCAGAACCACTTTGCACCGGCAAATGTAAATAATTAGCCAGTTTTGGAACATCACGATAGGCTTCAATCAAACCATCAGTGAATTCAACAGGGTGAGATGTGGTAAAGCGAATGCGTTCGATGCCTTCAATGGCCGCCACATAATGAATTAACAAGGCTAAATCAACAATTTCACCTTCATGCGACAAACCTCTGTAGGCATTCACGTTTTGGCCCAATAAATTAACTTCCTTCACACCTTGATCAGCCAATTGCATGATTTCTTCCAAAACACCATCCATAGGTCGAGAAACTTCTTCGCCTCGGGTGTATGGAACCACACAAAATGAACAATACTTACTACACCCTTCCATGATTGAAACGAAAGCTGAAGGGCCGTCTTTTCTGGGTTTTGGTAAGTTGTCAAATTTTTCAATTTCAGGAAATGAAATATCGACCTGAGGTTTCAGTTGTTTGTTACGTTCATTCAACAACTCAGGCAAACGATGGATGGTTTGGGGTCCAAAGACCAAATCCACGTATGGGGCACGTTTGATGATCGCCTCACCTTCTTGCGAGGCCACACAACCACCGACGCCAATGATGACATCTGGATTTTTTTCTTTAATTTTTCGCCATCGGCCTAATTGTGAAAATACTTTTTCTTGGGCTTTCTCTCGAATAGAACACGTGTTTATTAAAATCACATCAGCATCTTCTTCGACATCAGTAACACTCAATCCGTGTGACTTCAGAAGCACATCTTGCATTTTATCAGAATCATATTCATTCATCTGACAACCATGGGTTCTTATAAATACTTTACCGCTCATATTCTTTCTTATCTATTCTGTCGACTAATTGTACAATGATTTGTGCAGTTAAACCCCAAATCACATCACCTTTGTATTCAAAAACATAGTAATACCGATCACCGAATGGTGTTTTGACTTTGTTTTTGACTCTGTTGTTTCTGTCTTGAAAAAAAGCGAATGGTACACCGAACGCCCTATCCACTTCATTTCGATCAATTTTAATCTGAGAGACATCCTTGATCTCGCCCACAAATGGCGTCACATGGAAGCCACTGATAGAAGGCAGGCCATCTAAAAAACCCCACAATTGAATCAAGTCGCGCGGAATACCAATTTCTTCATGAGTCTCTCGATAAGCCGTGTGCTTAATATTTTTATCTTGCTGTTCATAACCACCACCAGGAAAGCTTACTTGGCCAGAATGGTGCTTTAACTCAGCATTTCGCTGAGTCAACAAAACCCATGGCTCATCATTTTTCCAGTAAAATGGAAACAGAACAGCTGCAGCTCGATCCATCTCACCACTGGCCCCTTGCCACAAATGTTCATCAATCAAATCTTGATTGAGGTTGGGCTTGACTATTTGACTGAATTCTTTCATTAAGAAACTAAAAAAGGCAAGTCATACAACTTGCCTCCAATAAAACCATAAGTGTGTTCTAGGTTATTTGATTTCAAGCAAATGAACATCAAATACCAACACTTCATTAGGGCCGATTGGGCCTTGGCCATTAACGCCATATGCCATTTCAGGTGGAAGGAATACCTGCCATTTATCACCGGCTTTCATCATTGGAATGATTTCTCTCCAACCAGGCATACCTACTTTGGTCATATCCATTTCTAAAGGCTGACCATTTTTGTAAGTGCTGTCAAACTCTTGGTAATTATCAAATACTTCAGAGCCGATAAGCTTGCCACTGTAATGTACCTTAACGGTATTATCTAAACTGGCATTTCTTCCCGAACCAGCTTCAATAATTCTGTATTGGATACCAGAAGCCAATTCTTTGATACCTGTTTTGCTTCTGTTTTGAGCCAAGAAATCATCACTTCTTTTTTGACTTTCAGCAGCTGCTTCTAAATACCTTTCTTGTTGAAACAGTTGTAGTTTTTGTTGGTATTTACCATACTCTTGAGCCATTGTTTCTTTGCTAACTGATGGGTCATTCTTGGTGGCAGCATCACGTAATCCTTTGACTGCTTGCTCAATGTCTAATTCAAATTCACTGTTTTCTCTGCCAGCAGCTTGTAAACCCATACGATAACCGATGGCATATGATGCTGCGGCTTTATCAAATTGAATGTCTGAGCTCTTTGGAGCTGCTTGTTCATCTTGTGCCATGGCAGTTAAAGTCAGTGCCAAAAACATCAATGTAATTATTTTTTTCATTCGAAACCTCTTAACAAAATCAGCCGCGTATTGTACGTCAGCAATGAGAGTTAAACAAGACACGCA
>JBPOFV010000113.1:0-6509 GCA_051252335.1 Marinicella sp.
GTGTGTCACTGATGTGATACAGTTGACGGTATTCTGTTTTGGCGAAGTTTTCGGCATAAATATGTTCAAACATGTCAAATAACTTTTGGTAGTAACCAGCTGTATTGAGAAACACAATGGGTTTTTCATGATACCCCAATTGTTTCAAAGTCATCACTTCCAACATTTCTTCTAAGGTGCCGAAACCACCAGCTAAGCCAATGAAACCATCTGCCAACTCGATCATTTTGGCTTTGCGAGTGTGCATATCTGGTGTGATGATTAATTCATCATCGATGGTATTAACTACACCGTCTATTCGTAAAGCTTCAGGAACCACTCCAATGGTGTGGCCTTGGTGGTTTTTAATGGATTTGGCCACTTGGCCCATTAAACCTACCATACCACCACCATAGACCAGGTCCAGTTGATTGGCCGCCATCAATGCACCCAAACCATCAGCTTGGTCAAAATATTCTTTTCTGATGTGATCAGATGAAGAGCAGTAAACCGCAATCCTATTTATTTTTTGGCCTTCATCACTCATTGGGGTTTATCCTGAATGTTTTCACAGTCACTGGCCAGGTAACAGTCTTGGTATCGTCAGCATCCCATGCAGCTGTTAAGGCTTCAATGATTTGAGATCTGGGATCTGTACCATTATCTTCGATGTATTTCTGGGTGGCTGACCAAGTACCTAAATATCCAATTAAATGTTTCAATGTCCATTGCTTAGTCATGGTGCATTTAGGCGATTCAATGACTTCAAATGGGAAGTCTATACTGTCATAGGCTTGTTCAATGTGACGTCGTTCAGCTGGCCAATAATCACCAATAATGTCTTCATAGTATTGATTGATCACCGCATCAACAGCAGGTGATATTTGATGTAGTTCATAACACCAAACAGCCAATACTGCATTATTCTTCGCGACCCGTTCAACTTCTTTAAAAAACAAATCAAATTCAAACCAGTGTAAAGCTTGTGCAACTGTAATTAAGTCAACACTGTGATCTTTAAAAGGACTTTGATGTGCCAAGGCGACTTCATATTCAACCCTCGGATAGATCATGGCTCTGTAAATTTGTGACTCACTGGCATCGGTGCCAATGACATATGACATGTGGTTGGTTAAGGCCACGGCTGCTTGGCCGTTGCCGGTTGCGCAATCCCATGCTAATGACTTTTCTGCACACAAAGATGCCAGCCAGGCATAAAGTTCAGTTGGGTATTCAGGGCGATAGACACTGTAATCTTCAGCTTGGATGGAAAAGTAGTCTTTGAATGCTTCGTTAGTTTTCATTATTTATTCAATTTGGGTTTAATGGCGTTTTTTTAACCGTCGGTATAAGAATCGGTTGGGGTGGATAATCTTACACAAATCAGCTTCAAGTGGCAAAGGTTCTCCCAAGATCATTGCACAAAGGTATTTAGCCAACAACGGTGCCGCAGTAAATCCACGTGAACCTAAGCCACTGAGGATGAATAAGTTGTCTGTTGCTGAGGCAGGTGGGTAAGTTTGCCAGTGCCGACCATGGTGAAGGTCATGGTAATCAGCACGGAACAGTTCTTGGTTGATGATTGGACCACAAATCGGTAAGTGATCGGGTGTGGTGGCTCGAATGGCAGCAAAGCCGCTGATCACTTCGGCCGTTTTGAGTGAATCATGTAAAGGGTGGTGTTGCCACAATGCGAGGTTTCGCTGCCAATGGTCCTGAGCCAATTCAGCGGTTGAAAATTGCTGTTCAATTGGAACATGATCAAAGGTGGCGCCACAAAGCCAATGGGATTGATCCGCTGCAGGAATGACATAGCCTTTATGCAGCTGAATTGAATTCATGACGTTGAGGCTGGGCACTTTTATGGAAGTGGTTTGTCCATGTTTGGCAGTCAGAGACAAATCTGTTTGGTCTAACAGTTCTTGGCTTTGCATGCCGGCAGCAATCAGCAATAATCCAGTTTCATGAATTTTTTCATGGTCATTGAAAAGTTGCCATTTACCGTCTTCGAGTTGTGATATATGGCTGACTTTTTCAGTCACCCAATGGTCAACAAATTGCGACATTCTTCTGGCTACTCGTTGGGTATCTACATAACCTGCACTGGCATAAACGACTTTATTGGGATCATGTTCTGAACGGTTGAGTAATTCTTTGGCTAGACCGGCATGTTGAAGTTTCTGAATCCAATCAGTTGGTTGGTTATTTTTGAGGTTTTGAGTGACACCAATGGGATGAAATTCATGTTCATGATAAAAGTGTAAGGCCGTTTCAAATGCCCTGATGTAGAACAATGATTCAGGTGAATCTTGTGCAGTTATCAATGGCATCACCATGGCCATGTCATTGCCAGAAGCTTGTCGCATTGGTCGCAGGTTTTGTTCAATGACAGTGGTGGTGTAACCAGCCTGTTTGAATTGTTGGGCTAAACACATTCCAGCAATACCAGCGCCGACTATGCACACGTGTGACTCAGTGAATTGTTGCTTGGGTAAAGGAGCCCAAGGATGAACTTTTTGTGGCTCGAATGTTTTACACTCAAATCGAGCTGTGATCATTTCTCTTTTTTTACCGAAGCCAGTTACTTTTTTAACCTTAAATCCATTTCTTGATAATGCTTTGTTGACCCCTGATGCTGCGGTGTATGTAGATAAAGTGGTTGTTGAATGAGACAGCCTATTCATTTGATTGAACAAGCGATCATGCCATAAATCAGGGTTTTTTTGAGGTGCAAAGCCATCCAGAAACCAGGCGTCTACCTGGGCATTAATTTGGTGTATGTATGAGTTGGCATCACCAAATACCAACGTTAAAGTGATGTCATCAGTGAATCTATGTTGTTGAAGACCCGTTCTGAAATTACCCCACACTGTTAACAATTGTTGGCTCAAGTTTGCCAACTCGGGAAAATTTTCATACGCTAGTTTAAGGCTGTCAGATGACAAAGGATATTTTTCAAAACTGATGAAGTGTAATCGTTTGGGTTTTCTGTTCCGCTGTTGCCAATGGTGGCAAGTGGTTAAGAAATTCAGACCTGTACCAAATCCAGTTTCAGCGATACAAAAGGCTGGTAACTGGTCCCCCTGTTGCCATCGTTCGACTAAATTATTGTGTTCAATAAAGACAAACTCAGTTTCTTTGAGTCCACCAGTGTCATTAAAATAAACGTCATCAAATCGATCACAAAAGGGTTGTCGGTTATTAAAACTGGCATCAGTGGGATTGAGGTATTCCAGGTTCAATTGAGTCATTGTTGCATTATAGGAGAGAACGACTGATTAGACCACAGGGTTAACGGTTGTTGTCAGTTTCTGGCTATGGCCATTAAATGGCTTGTTGTTTTACGATGGTTTGCATCAGTCCCTGGTTGCACTCTGAACAGGTGTAATCTTTTGATTTAAAAGGAGCATTATTAGTTTCGGGATTAATGACTTTAATATAGATGATATTGATATGACAAGCCGAGCAAGTGAATGTGACGATGTTACTTGGAGCTAATTTTTCAGAGTTGCCCATTTTTGTCTGTATGAATCCATATCACTGTGTAGATAACATAAATTATCTGTTTTCTATTTGAAAATGTTAAGCCAATTTGTATGTTTATTGATTTTAAAGATTGTTTCAGCGCTAATTGACTTTGGCTTAAGTTAAAATAGTCGCAATATGACAAAAATTGATCACAAAATCTCAATACCTGGTTATCGAATCATCAGAAAAATTGGTGAAGGTGGTATGAGTGTGGTCTATTTAGCACATCAGGAATCCTTGAAAAGAGATGTGGCTTTGAAAGTGATGCGTCCTATCATAACGGATGAAGAAAATGTGGTCAGAAGGTTTGAACAAGAAGCTGAGATCATAGCGAAACTCTACCATCCTAACATTGTAAATATTTATGAAGTGGGGCATGTTGATGATGAAGTGTTGTTTTATTCCATGCCATATTTACAACATGGTGATTTAACCACATTTGCTTATCAAAATGATGATGAGTTGAAAGTCATGCTGGCTGGCATTTGCGATGGCTTATCTTATGCACATACACAAGGTGTGGTTCATCGTGACATCAAGCCAGAAAACATCTTATTTGATCAATTTGGCAACGTACAAATAGCTGACTTTGGGATCGCACTGAGTACCGGAAGAAGACGCTTTACCAAGGACAGTCGAATAGTTGGCAGTGTGTATTACATGAGCCCAGAACAAGCTCAGTCTAAACATGTGGATGCCCGGTCAGATATTTATGGATTGGGTGCCATTCTCTATGAAATCTTAACCGGTGATCCTGTATTTGATGAAGATAGCGACCTGTCATTAATGATGGCACATGTTTCAAATCCAATTCCACAATTGCCTGAAGAGTTATCACATTGGCAATTCATTATTGACCGGTGTCTGGCAAAATCACCAAACCAAAGATTTCAAAACATGGAAAGCCTTAAGCAAGCTGTTTTGTCAATAGGAGCCAAACCTCCAGTGGCAACTTGGAAGCTTAAAATGGCTGCGTTTACAGCTGTTGCCTTGTTGACCGTGCTGGGTACTTGGTACTGGCATACAATTCGACAAGAGCCAGAAACCAAATTGTTACCAAAAACTCAAACCACTGTCACCAAAGAGCTGGATGACGCAGAAGTCATCGATTCAGAATTAGAACAAATGCCTGCTGTTTCAGATGAACAAGCCCCCACTGAGCTGGTTGTGGATGAAACACCTATTAAACCTGCAAAAATTAATCAATTATCTGCTGAGGAAGTGGCGCAATTGCTTAAAAATGCCAAACGCAATATAGCTAAGAAACAGCTCACAATTCCAGCAGATGAAAATGCTTTGGATCAAGTTCTTAAATTATTGGACAACATTCCAGATCATGCTGAAGGGCTTGGGTTGTTGTCTGAAGTGATGGCCTCATATTATGACTTGTTGTATCAAGCGGTGAACAAAAATGATTTGATTCAAGCGCAACAGTTTGCAGATTCTGTATCAGAAGTGCGTCACAAAACCATATTGGTGGACGAAAGTTTATTGGCCCAATTAGAACAGAACACCGAATTGGAACGCAGCTTGTTATTAGGTGCTGTGGTTGAAAAAGTGAATGCGGCCAAACGTTCAATAAATTTAGAAAAGGCGCAACAATTAATTGCCTTGGTAGATCAAGTTGTCCCAGGGCAGGATTTGGTCAATGAGTTGCTAGGGTCGATTGAAACCGTATTGAAAACGGGTCGAATTCTGAACGATGCTGGCTACATTAAATCGGTGGTAATTGCACCGCAGATTAACAGCAAAAAAGGGCTGGTCTCTTATGGATTGGCGGTGTCACAAAGCGAAATTACCTGGGCCCAATACGACAGTTATGTGCGTGCCACCAACCAATCACTTAAGCGTTGTAAATCACACACCAGTTCAAATCTGATTTTCAGCCAAAGAAACTACACCAAGCCAGGATTTAAAGTCAGCAAACACATGCCTGTGGTCTGTGTGACTTGGCAACAAGCCAGTGAGTACGCGCAATGGCTCAGTGAGCAAACGGGGCATCATTATCGATTACCTACAGCACGAGAATGGCGACATGTTTACAGGATGAGTGAACAAAAGGTCAGTTGTGGCAGTGCCAATTTGGCAGGCCAGGAATTTCCACTCAAGGAAGCAGATAAACGATCTGATTACCGCACTGACCGACGCCAAGATAACCGTGACGATAAACAGCAGGATCAAAATGCTGAAAAATCGTTGTACAACTGTGATGATGGTACAGTTTACGTGGCCACGATTGATCGCTTTAAAAAGAACAAACTCGGAATCATTGGCTTGGCCGGAAATGTCAGTGAATGGTTATCTGGTTGTGAAAAATTAGGTAAATTCAAAGCCATATTTAACAAAGATGATTTATGCGACAGCAACCCCATCATTGGCCGCTCATGGCTGTCAGGACCTGATCACGATGGTGGTATACAATCCATAGATTTTGACGATGCATGGACTCACATAGGTTTTCGATTGATCCGTGACTTACGCAAAGAATAACAACTGAATTGAAGACATAATGACTGAACATACAACAGATCAAGCATCTACAGCAAAAGCCACATTCACCGCCACAGAAGCACGCGTCATCGCATGTTTAATGGAAAAACAATTAACCACACCTAATAACTATCCACTCAGTATGAATTCCTTGTTGCTGGCTTGCAACCAAAAGTCAAACCGCATTCCGGTGATGAGTTTAACTGAAGGTGAAGTCGGACATGTGGTGAGCCAACTGGACAGACGCAACTTGGTGGGTGTGGATTATGGTGGTCGTGCAACACATGTGACCCATCGTGTTCTCACCGTATTCGACATTGATCGTAAACAACAAGCAGTCTTGGCTGTATTGATGGTCCGAGAGCCGATAACCCTCAATGATATCAAAACCAAAACTGCCAGGATGGAAGATTTTTCTGGAATTGATGAGGTACTGGCAGTTGTGGATTCATTGATTGATCGTGAAGAGCCGTTGGTGGTTAAATTACCCAAAGGCCCAGGCAGCCGGGAGG
>JBPOFV010000114.1:0-6474 GCA_051252335.1 Marinicella sp.
GAACCCATCACCTTTCCAGCCAATGGATACAAAGGTGATTACATCATCGATATTGCGCGAGCCGTCAGGCAGAAATACGGTGATGATTACCGTCACAATCAGCTTGAAGTTTTCGCCCAAGTCAGCCCGGATGAACCAGCTGGTGGTGACAAGGAATTACACATTGATGATTTGGTGATAAACGCCAAAGACATTTTGGCCAAAGGGTATCAAAAGATCTTTAAAATGGCATTGAAAAATATTCTGTCTGGTATTGAAGATGATTTGGAAGATTTTAATGTCTATTACGACCAGTGGTTTTCAGAAAAATCATTGCACGAGACCGACACCATTGAACGGGCCTTAGCGAAATTAGATGCGGGCGGGCATTTGTATAAAAAAGAAGGCGCACTGTGGTTTAATGCCACTCATTTTGGTGATGAAAAAGACCGGGTGGTGATGCGTGAAAATGGTTTAAAAACTTATTTTGCTTCGGATGTGGCTTATTTATTGAATAAATTTGAACGCGGTTTTGAGAGGTCAATCTATGTATTTGGGGCTGATCATCATGGATATATCCCACGTTTGAAAGCGGCCACCAAAGCTTTGGGGTTTGATGCTGAACAAATTGATATTTTGTTGGTGCAGTTTGCGCATTTATTCAAAGGGGGTGAAAAACTAAAAATGTCAACGCGTTCTGGTGAATTTGTCACTTTGAGCGAATTGGTTTCTGAAGTGGGTTGTGATGCGGCTCGTTTTTTCTATGTGATGCGCTCGCATGATCAGCATTTAGATTTTGATATGGATTTGGCCAAATCACAATCCAATGACAACCCCGTTTATTACATCCAATATGCCCATGCGAGGATTTGTAGCATCATGCGTAAGCTGGAAGAACAAAACATGACACATAATATCGAGATTGGACATGTGTCGGTGGAATTGTTGGTGGAAGAACAAGAATTGGATTTAATCAAAGCATTGTCGCAGTATCCTGAAGTGATTGAAAAAGCAGCGATTAACTATTCAGTTCATACTGTGGCCAATTACCTGCGCGAGTTGGCACAATTGTTTCACAGTTATTACAATGCCCATCAGGTGCAAATTGATAACGAAAATTTACGTAATGCACGGTTAAACTTATGTTTGGCAGCGCGTTATGTGTTAGCAGATGGTTTGGCATTACTGGGTTCTTCAGCACCCGAAGAAATGCGTTCAGAAGATCGAAAAGAGGCATAACAAGGAATTTACAGTGGCGAAAAAAACCGTACGAAAAACCACCAAAAAGCGAACCGCTCGTAAAGCCGGGCAAAAACGGCCAGTACCTGGTTGGATCATCCTCCTCAGTGGGGTGTTGTCTGGCTTGTTACTGGCGGTCTTTATCTACACCCGTGGTTGGGTGCCAGAACCGATTCAAAATACCCAACAACCGGTGCCTGGCGTGGCGCAAGAAGTTGAAGAACCGGTTGAAGATGTGAGTAAAAATTTAAGCAAGCAAAAACCAGACTATGATTTTTATTCAGTGCTACCAGAGATGGAGGTGGTGATTCCCAAAGAGGAATTAGAGCAGCAGGCAGCCCGAGACAGTAAAGAGTATACTTATATTCTACAAATTGCATCCTTCAAGAACCGACCTGATGCCGAAGAATTGAAAGCTAAAATAGCTTTTTCAGGGCAAATTGCCTTCATTCAATCGATTGATGTGAATGGCACCCAGTGGCACAGAGTACGAGTCGGCCCATTTGATTCAAGCCGCGAAGCGGATAAACAAAAAAGACAATTAGAGCAAGGTGGGCACAAAGCCCTGGTGCTCAAAGAAACCAAAACATAAAGGTGTACGATGAATTTAAATAAATTATTAATGGTCTTAATTTTCACGTTGGTGGTTATCTCCCAAGCTGTGGCAAAGAAAGCGCCCACAAGGAAATACGCCCAAATAATACCTGAATTGATGGTGTCCGTATTGAATAAAGATACATTAAGCCAACAAGCCATTTCAGGTGCCGATTACAATGTGAATTTTAAATCTGCTCAATCAGATTCGGTTGAATCTACTGCACTGGCATACATCCATGATTTCATCAGTAAACAGCCTTTAAACAAACAACAAAATATTCAATTTGAACAGATTAGTATGCGCAAAGGGAAAGCAACCACAACTGTAAGATTTAAACAAATTCACAATGGACTAGATGTTTATGGTGGTGAATTTTCTGTCAGTGTTAATAACTCTGGGGCCGTCTCTTTTGCAACACATCATGTCGTATTCGTTGGAGCAGTGGATCCGGCTAAACAACAATTAAATGAAGAACAAGCCTTTGATATAGCGAGTGCTTACTTCGGACATCAAGTAAAAAAATCTGACTATTCAACAGCAATTCCCGTGCTTTATTCGCTACACGGACAAACTCAATTGGTCTATCAGGTTGATTATAAATTTTTTAATCAAATGGGCTACTGGGAGTTTTTGATTGATGCCCAAACAGGTGAAGTGATTCGAGCAGCAGATCAATTACATTATGACAGCGTGCAAGCCACTGTCTTTGATCCAGATCCGCTGAGTTCATCAGGCCAAACTTATGGCGGTGGCTATGTCGATGGCAATGATCAAAACACCACACAGTTGTCTCAAGAATTGAAAACAGTATCTATTGATGTTTTAAACCAGAATGGTTCTTATTCTCTCACTGGAGAATGGGCTGAGTCAGTTGATGTCAGTGCACCAAATGATGGGGATTTTTCGCAAGCATCCAATGATTTTCGTTACAACCGAGGAGAAGATTCATTTGAAGCGGTGAATGTGTTTTATCACATCAGTACTTATCTTGGTTTCTTAAACAACGATTTGGGTTTAAATGTCAGACCTTATCAATACAGCACAGGCATTAGGTTTGATGCGCATGGAGACAATGGAGATGACAACTCATTTTACAGTTCTGAAGGCTTATTGGTGTTTGGTGAAGGTTGTGTTGATGATGCCGAAGATGCCGACGTGGTCATCCATGAATTAGGTCACGGCATTCATGATTGGGTGACACAAGGTAGTTTGTCTCAGGTGGATGGATTGAGTGAAGGTACTGGAGATTATTTTGCTCAATCTTATAGTCGAAGTCGTTCTGGATTTGCATGGACACCCAATGATGCAGAATATAATTATATGTTTTCATGGGATGGTCACAATGTTTGTTGGCCTGGGCGAACTACAAATTATAACCGCACATATCCAGGTGGTTTGGTCCAACAAATACATACTGATGGACAAATTTGGTCTACATGTTTAATGAAAGTCTGGGATCAACTGGGACCGGATAAAACCGATTCAATGGTGGTCGAAGGATTATCCATGACCAACAGTTCAACCAATCAGGCTCAAGCAGCACAAGCCGTGTTACAAGCTGCTGGAGAGCTGGGCTACAGTTCTGACTTGAGCTTTATCGCGGATACTTTTAACGGCTGTGGTTACAATGTTGAGTTGGCCAGTCAAGTCACAGTCAATATCAGCATTCAGCCAAGCCAGCCAGTAACAGGAGGGTCAACCGTATTTACCGCCAATGTTTCTGATGGTCAAGCTCCTTATACTTATGCTTGGGACATCAATGGCGATGGGGTCACAGATGGTACCGGTCAAAGCATTGAAGCGACTTATGCTGAAGCTTATTCGGGAGCCATAAAGGTCAACGTCCTAGATGCAGCCAGTACTTCAGGTACGGCTAGCAGTAATGTATCCATTTTAGGGGCAAATCTACAGTTACAACAAGTGGTCAACATCAGAGAAAATTTAGATCAAATTTGCGGCAACAATGACTTTATCGTCGACCCGGGTGAACGTTGGAGCACGTTGTTGGAAGTTAAAAATGAAGGGAATAGAACGGCAACTAATGCCTATTTAGCATTAAGTAAAAGCCGACAATCGGCAACCGTGGGTAACACCGATACCTATGGAAATACCGTATCTAGTTGTAACCGGTCATTTGTCGACATCACAGGATCAGGGGCGATTCAAACATGGGAAGCGGCATCCAGTAATTTTCCTGCTGATGATGATGGCTCGGCCTTAATCCAATTGGCCCAAAGTTTCGATCATTATGGACAAAATGTCAGTCAGTTAAGAGTGTCCAGTAATGGTTATTTCAGCACTTCAACCGATTCAAATGGTGGAGATTGGAGTAATGACTGCCCATTGCCAGCAGCAGCTAATCCAGATGGAGTCGGTGGGCGTATTGCGCCATTCCATGATGACCTAAAAGATTCTGTACTGTATCATCAGTCATTTACCAGCTGTCCAAGACAGGCTGAATCAGGCACTGATTTGGCATGTGAAGTGTTTTTGTGGAAAGGTGCTGATTTATACGACACGGATGGCATAACTGAGGCCATTGATGTCCAGGCAATTCTCTATCCAGCCACATCTCAATGGGTCTACCAGTATGGTGGTTCTGACTTAGACAGTTCTGGTGCAACAATCGCAATACAAAATGCCCAAGCAACTGACAGCCTGACTTATGCTTGTAACAATGCATCAGGCGTGTCAGGAACGGAAGCGGTTTGTATCTATAATAAAAATCACCGACCTGAAGCCAACGGTGCGGATTTTGTGATGTTGGAGAGTCCTACCATTTCTTTAGGTGATGTCGGGGTAAACGAGACTCAAAATCAAACCTTGAGTTTTGCCGTCGCTGAGGATGCGACGTGTGGTGCTGAAATTGGCATGGACTACCAAGCCGCTGTCTATGATGAAGGCTTCAATGCAGGTGAGAACAATATTTTCACAAAATTGATTGGTGATAATGGCACATGTAATGTCGTCACATCATGTGGTGTAGGAACCACCGACACTGCGGATAATCATGACATCCAACCGAGGCCCGGTTTGTGGTGGAATCCAGTGCGTAACGGCAATGGTTTGGACATGTACACCTTAAACCAAGACAGTTTGGTTTATTTGTATTACACCGGCGATACAGCTGGTGAGCCGATTTGGTATCTGGCCAATGATGCCGATTCATCATTCAATCAGTTTTATAACAACATCACTCAGTACCAGGCCCCAGGTGGATTTGGTATTGGGGCATTGAGTTTCGATACAGTTGGTTGGTCAAACACCAGTTTTATTGATGACTCCAATGCCGTACAAGTACGCATGATTGATGGTAATTTAAGTGCAGAAAAATTAATTTTCTTCCAATATGGTGCCGATGCCACTCCGAATGTGCATACAGGCTTGTATTACACACCAAGCGAAAGTGGTTGGGGTGAGTCAGTTGGCACTTTGGGTGAATCTAGGGTGGTGATAAACTACATTTATGACAATTCAGGCAATCCTTATTGGACCATTGCCAGTGGGCCTAATGACAATTCAGCTTTGGATGCCTATTATTTCAATACCTTCTGTCCAAGTTGTCCAGCCGTGGCACCAGCTGGTGCAATCGTGGGTTCGGTTCGATTGACCTTAAGTGGCCAGACCAATGGCACCCTTAATCAATTTGATGTCACTGATGACAATGTGAACTGGACTCGCAGTAATCTACCAGTGGTGAACATCATTCCACCTGGTAATTAGTATTTGAATATGACTTCGGCTCCGCTCAGTCAACGGTAATTATAGGGTCATCTACCAATGGTTTGAAATGCCAAAGTAAATGAGGAATCGTTACTAATTTGTATTTTACTGAGCGGAGTCGAAGTATCGTGTGCTGAGCGGAGTCGAAGTATCGTTTGGATTTAATATTGACCTAAACCCAATCGCATTCTCTGCCAACTTTATCAATCCTAGCCTTTTTGGTATGGCTTAGATCCATCTTCTTGAATGCTGAATCGTTTGTATGTCCATTGGTACTGACTGGGGTTTAAATTGAGCATTTTTTCTGTCATTTGGTTCATGGTGTAGACTGATGTTGGTACATCACCATAGATGGACTCAGGTGCTTGGCAGAAATGGAGATCAAATCCTTTACCATTGGCCAGACGTTCTGCCACAGCAAATATAACTGGGACTTTGGTTTTTGCTGCAATCTTTGAAAATAAAGTCATGGTATAGGCAGCCTGGCCCATAAAAGGGGCATAAACGCCTTGTCCATTTTTGGGTTGTTGGTCAGGTAATATCGCTAAAATATTCTTTTCTTTCAGCACTTTAAACACCTGCCTGACACCTTTGGCATTGGCCGTAATTTGATTGGCGCCGCCTTGACCCCGATATTTGAGTAATAACGATTCAATTTTAGGATCAGTCGGTGGTTTATACAGAAAAGAAAAACCGGGGTGATTTGATAACCACAGATTCAGAACTTCCCAGTTACCGAAATGTGGGGCCGCTAATAACAGCCCTTGGTTTTGTTTGAGGGCATGTTCAAACGCATCCAATCCATGTATATTTTGTATCAAGCCAGCACCCTGATCTGTATTTTTCCAAACCAGTCCCAACTCGAACATGGATTTACTGGTTTCTATTAAACAATTCTGAGCCAATGACAATTGTTCTGATTCATTGAGCTGGGG
>JBPOFV010000115.1:0-6470 GCA_051252335.1 Marinicella sp.
CAATTGAACCACGCGTGTTGGTGCCAAAAACAATCAGGCGTGACTCACGTTATGTTGAAAATATGAATGGTCAGGAGAATTCTTAATGTCAGAAATTAAAAATTACACCATGAATTTTGGACCGCAACATCCAGCTGCACATGGCGTTCTGCGCTTAATTCTGGAACTAGATGGTGAGGTCGTTGAGCATGCAGATCCGCATGTGGGCTTATTGCATCGTGGTACAGAGAAATTAGCAGAGTCTAAACCATTCAATCAATCCATCGGCTATATGGATCGTTTGGATTATGTTTCAATGATGTGCAATGAACATGCCTATGTCAGAGCTATTGAACAATTATTGAACATTGAAGCACCGATTCGAGCGCAATACATCAGAACCCTGTTTGATGAAATTACCCGGGTCAGAAATCATTTAATGTGGATAGGTACACATGGATTGGATTTAGGGGCCATGGCTTTGTTCTTGTATGCATTCCGTGAAAGGGAACATTGTATGGATATGTATGAGGCGGTTTCTGGCGCCAGAATGCATGCCACATATTACCGACCAGGTGGTGTGTACAGAGATTTACCAGATCGCATGCCCCAATATGCAGAGAGTAAATGGACCAAGGGTAAAAATTTGGCTTATGCCAATGAATGGAGAGAGGGATCCTTGCTCGATTTCATTGATGCTTTTGCTGATGATTTTCCACAAAAAATTGCTGAATACAGAACATTGCTGCAAGACAACCGAATTTGGAAACAGAGAACAGTTGGTATTGGAGTGGTTTCACCAGAAGAAGCCAAAGCTTGGGGTTTTACGGGACCCATGCTCAGAGGCAGTGGAATCGCGTGGGATTTACGTAAGAAGCAAACTTATGCTGCTTACGATAAGGTGGATTTCGATGTGCCAGTCGGTGTCAATGGCGATTGCTATGATCGATATTTGGTTCGGATGGAAGAAATGACTCAATCGACACGCATTATTAAACAATGTGTTGAATGGTTAAGAAACAACCCTGGACCGGTGATGGTTGATGAGTACAAGGTTGCACCACCTGACAGAGAAATGATGAAAGAGGACATGGAGTCCATGATTCATCACTTCAAACTGTTTACCGAAGGTTATACCGTTCCAGCAGGTGAGGTTTATGCTGCTGTAGAAGCTCCCAAAGGTGAATTTGGGGTATTTTTGATTTCTGATGACTCAAACAAGCCGTTTCGTATGAAATTACGAGCACCTGGTTTTGCCCACTTATCTGCCATGAATGATATGGTTAAAGGCCATATGTTGGCTGATGTGGTGGCAGTTATTGGAACTATGGACATTGTATTTGGGGAGATCGATAGATAATGTATCAAGTCAATCCACAATCTAAAGATAAGTCATTGGCAATGAATTTGCTGAGTGATGCCACCAGAGCTCATATTGATGAATGGCTGGCTAAATACCCACATGATCAAAGAAGATCTGCCTTGATTGGTGCATTACATGCAGCGCAAGATCAAAATGAAGGTTGGCTAAGTCAAGAGATCATGCAAGCAGTAGGTGAGTATTTGGAAATTCCTGCCGTTTGGGTCTATGAAGCCGCCAACTTCTATTCAATGTTTTTCACAGAACCTGCCGGTAAAAATAAAGTGGCTATCTGCACCAACATTTCATGCATGTTAAGAGGTTCTGATGAAGTGGTTAAGTATGCAGAATCAAAACTTGGTATAAAGTTGGGTGAAACCACAGCTGACGGTCAAATTACTTTGGTTAAAGAAGAAGAGTGTGTGGCGGCTTGTACGGGCGCTCCTATGATGATCATCAATGGCCATTACCATGAAAACCTGACCACTGAAAAAATAGATCAATTGTTAGGAGGTCTTTCCTGATGGCTGAATTAAATGTATGTTTAAACCCAGATAAAGATCATTCACTGAAAGATTACTTAAGTAAAGGTGGTTATCAAGCGTGGAAAAAAATTCTGGCTGAAAAAACCGATCAAAATGAAATCATCGATACCGTTAAAGCTTCAGCTTTAAGGGGCAGGGGTGGTGCTGGTTTTCCAACAGGGCTGAAATGGAGTTTCATGCCAAAAGATGCACCAGGCCAAAAATATGTATTGTGTAATTCAGATGAATCTGAACCTGGCACATGTCATGATAGGGATATTCTTAGGTATAACCCACATGCTGTGATTGAAGGCATGGCTATTGGTGGTTATGCAATGGGTGCAACCATTGGTTATAACTATTTACGTGGTGAATTTCATCATGAGCCATTTGAAAATTTTGAATCCGCTTTGAAAGAAGCTTATGCGGCTGGCCTGTTGGGCAGGAACATCAATGATTCAGGCGTTGACTTTGACTTATATGGCGTGCATGGAGCAGGTGCATATATTTGTGGTGAAGAAACGGCTTTGATGGAATCGTTGGAAGGTAAGAAAGGGCAACCTAGATTCAAACCTCCATTTCCTGCAAATTTCGGCATTTACGGTAAACCAACCACCATTAATAACACCGAGTCTTTTGCTTCAGTCCCGGCCATTATGCGCAACGGTGCTGAATGGTTCTTGGAGTTAGGCAAGCCCAACAATGGTGGGGTGAAAATATTTTCTGTATCCGGCCATGTCAACAAACCTGGGAATTATGAAATTCCATTGGGTACGCCATTCAGTGATTTATTAGAATTGGCTGGTGGCGTATTGGATGGTAAAAAACTGAAAGCGGTTATCCCTGGTGGTTCTTCCATGAAAGTTTTACCCGCTGAAGTGATGATGGGTTTGACCATGGATTTTGATGCCATTGGACAAGCTGGTTCAGGGTTGGGATCTGGAGCTGTGATTGTTATGGCTGAAGACACCTGTATGGTTGAAGTCTGTCAAAGGTTGTCTCGGTTCTATTACATGGAATCTTGTGGCCAATGCACACCATGTCGAGAAGGTACTGGATGGATGTACCGCGTGTTAACCAGAATCCTAAATGGCCAAGGTGAAGCCAAAGACATCGAAATGTTAAAACAGGCCGCTGGACAAATTGAAGGGCATACCATTTGTGCCTTTGGTGAAGCAGCAGCATGGCCTGTGCAAGGCATTTTAAAATATTATTGGGATGAGTTTGAATATTTTGTTGAACACAAAAAATCAAAGAATAAGAGGTTTACTTCATGACCGAGAATACCAATCAAGTGGCTGATGCCAATACTGTCAATATTGAGATAGATGGGCAAGCAGTGCAAGCCGAAAAAGGCAGCATGATTATTGAAGCTGCAGACAAACAAGGGATAAAAATTCCAAGGTTTTGTTACCACAAAAAATTATCTATAGCGGCCAATTGTCGCATGTGTATGGTAGATGTTGAAAAAGCGCCCAAACCCATGCCAGCCTGTGCTACGCCAGTTATGGATGGCATGAAAGTTTACACCCAATCAAAAAGAGCTACCGATGCACAGCGCAATGTGATGGAATTCCTATTGATTAACCACCCTTTAGATTGCCCGATTTGTGATCAAGGTGGTGAATGTGAATTACAAGATGTATCTATGGGCTATGGCCGCGATGTATCTAGGTATGTTGACTCAAAACGGGTGGTCAAAGATGAAGACTTAGGCTCATTAGTAGCCACTGACATGACTCGTTGTATTTTATGTACTCGTTGCGTCAGATTTTTAAATGAAGTGGCAGGCACGGATGAATTAGGCGGTATTGGTCGTGGTGATAAAACCAACATCAGCACAGCAGTTGGCAATTCTATTAAATCTGAAATGTCAGGTAATATCATCGACTTGTGTCCTGTTGGTGCATTAACCAACAAACCCTTCCGTTATAAAGCACGAGCCTGGGAATTGATGGCATCATCCGGTATATCGATGCATGATGGTATAGGCTCTAATTTGTATTACCACACCCGCAATGGTGAGATACTACGAACTGTCCCACAAGACAATGATGACATCAATGAAGCATGGATTTCAGACAGAGATCGATATGGTATTCACGGTCTGAAAAATCAAAATGATCGTGTATTGCACCCAATGATCAAAGAAAACGGTCAATGGCATGAGTTGTCTTGGGAAGACGCTTTAGCAACCTTGGTTGAGCAGTTGAAGAAAGTAGATGGTGATGAAATTGCATTGTATGCTTCAAATTACGCATCAACTGAAGAATACCATTTGCTTAAACAATTAATGAATCACTTAGGCAGTCATCAACATGAACACCGCATCCATGTTACTGATTTCAGCGAACAGGATCGGTTACCTCGCGTAGACGTCAAGTTAAAAGATGTTGCCAAACAAAGTAAAGTGGTGATTATCGGTGGGCATATCAGGCATGAGCAGCCCATTCTTAACCATAAAATAAGACAAGCCTGGTTAAATGGTGCAGAAGTATCTTCATTTGGGCCCAAAGCCTATGCACAAACATTTGATTTGTTGCATGATTTTGTGGGTAATCAAGTTGAATGGGTCAAGCAAGTCGGCTCTTTGGCAAAAAGTGTTGCTGAAATCAGTCAAGAGTTTCCGGCCGGCCAGTTGGGTGAGTGGGTTAAAGAACAAAAAACAGATGAAGACATCAATCACCTGGCCAAACAATTGCTTAAGCCAGATGTGCAAGGCTTATTCATTGTTGGGCAAATCAGTCAAAGCCATCCCCAAGCCAGTTTAATTCAAGCCATAACTGCATGGTTATCACAAATGACCGGTGGTCAGCTGAATGAAGTACACGCCGGTAGTAACGCTGCAGGAGCCTATTTAGCTGGTCTTCATTCAACGGGTGATATTAAGCATAATGAACACCGATTTAACATGGTGTATCAAGCTGAATTACAGGACTTTGCTGATCAAGCATCAATTAAGAATGCTTTAACAAACAGCGACTTCTCTGTTGCATTTAATGCATTTTGTGATGATTCTATGAGATCACGAGTTGATCTGATTTTACCGATAGCCTTGTTACCGGAATTGACCGGAAGTTTGGTTAATAACTATGGCCAAAGACAAGTCTCTGCGGTGGCTCAGAAGTCTCCTGAAGGTACCAAACCAGGTTGGCGTGTGCTGCGTGTATTAGGTAATTTGCTTGGTTATGATGATTTTGATTATGATGACATCAATGATGTGCTGGCTAACACTGAAAAATATCAAATTAGTAAGCCGGTGATAAATCAAAACTGTCAAATCAAAGCGCTTGATGTGAAAGGATTGGCTTTGTTTGCCAGCACTGGTATATACGATACAGATTCATTGGTGCGCAGGTCTTCCCCGTTACAAAACAGCGCATTAGCCACATCTGACACAGTATTTGTTAACCCGAAGGATTTGCTTTCAATTGGATTTAATGCTGGAGACATGGTGTCGGTAGAACAGGATGGTCGTTATACAGAATTGACGTTAGCTGTTACTGACGATGTTCCAGAGGGCTCTGCAATGGTTAATATGGGCAGAACTTCTGCGATAAATATCAATGCCTCAGAATTAAGCGTCAGTATTATTGGAGTACAGTCATGATTTGGGATCAAATTTGGATGGTGGTTTGGACTTTAATCAAGATTCTGGCCATTATTGTTCCTTTGATTTTATGTGTGGCATATGCCACCTATTTCGAACGTAAAGTCATTGCCTTTATGCATGTCAGAATGGGGCCTAATCGAGTAGGGCCTTGGGGTTTGTTACAGCCTTTCGCTGATGTTTTGAAGCTATTAACCAAAGAAATCATTTTTCCAAAGAATGCCAATAAATTCCTGTTTTTACTGGCTCCCATAATAACGCTGGCCACTGCTTTTGCGGCATGGGCGGTAGTGCCTTTTGAAGATGGATTGGTTTTGGCAGACATCAATGCTGGATTGGTCTATGTGTTAGCCATGACATCATTAGGTGTGTATGGCGTAATCATTGCAGGTTGGGCATCGAATTCAAAATATGCATTATTAGGTGCTTTGCGTTCTGCAGCTCAAATTGTCTCCTATGAAATTGCCATGGGGTTTGCATTGGTCGGTGTTTTGGTTGCAGCCGGCTCATTGAATTTATCTGACATTGTAAGGGCCCAAGAAGGTGGTTTGATTAATTGGTACATTTGGCCTTTGTTACCACTGTTTATTATTTATTATATTTCAGGTGTAGCTGAAACGAATCGAGCACCTTTTGATGTGGCTGAGGGTGAGTCTGAAATTGTGGCAGGTTTTCATGTCGAATATTCTGGCGCAGCCTTCGCTATTTTCTTCTTAGCTGAATATGCCAACATGATCATAATTTCTGCATTGACAGCAATCATGTTTTTGGGTGGCTGGTACTCTCCATTTTCTGGAGACAGTTGGATTGCCCAACCCAGTATTATTTGGTTTTTAGGTAAAACTTGTATTTTCATGTATGCGTATTTTTGGTTCAGAGCTTCTTTGCCTAGATACCGATATGACCAAATCATGCGGTTAGGTTGGAAAGTGTTTATTCCAATTACCATTGTATGGATTATGGTTATTGCAGTGATGAATGTTTATAACGTAGGTCC
>JBPOFV010000116.1:0-6440 GCA_051252335.1 Marinicella sp.
CTCGTAATCATTTTATCGAGCGATGTAAATAAAGGGGTCAAAATAAAGGGATCAACTGACCCCTTTAAACTACTTTAAACTAAAACCATGTTTCATTGAATCATCTTCAATAAATTCCTGATGAGCGTTAAGTATATTACTAAGCAATGCTTGTCCTCGAGTCTTCGACACTCGCATCTGATCCTTCCCAGGTTAATTAACTTATCAAACAGCTGAGGCGGTGTCATAAATTTAAATGGTTTTTCGAATAGAGATATACAGACTATTTTTAAATGGAGAATGATATGATGAAAAATTACCTCAGGGTGATGAAGGACATTACCAACAGCATAGAGTTGACATGATTCAGTCTCAACCCACACAAGCACTTGATTTCACCTATATCAGTGATGATTGTCAGCTGCTGCCTATTTACGACCGAGATCGATCAACTACTGGGCGTGAAGGTTTTTTCTCGGATGCATTGGTCGCTCAAACACTTGCCATTTGTGAGGAATATTGGCGGGTTTATTTGGAAATAGGATTTACCAATTTTGGTGTGAATCGTGACGGACGACGGGTTTATGAGGTCCGATTTGATTCAAGTTTAGGTATACCGGGTCAAGCCAACGACGGCCGCATGGATTTGCGCGGAAAAGATTTGCGCGACGCGAATGATTCGACGCGAACCAGCCAAGACCGACTTCTCAGTTTAATACAGTTTAAAAACACCATTGGTCACGAATTATTCCATGCGGTTCAATATGCCGTTGAAGATCCATTCCAGTCGCTTGTTTCCTTCAGTGAGAGCACTGCAGATGTAGCAGCGTATCTGTTGCGAACACCTGCAGAACGTCAACTGCTAGGACTTAGCAGTTACAGTGAATATTTAGCCAACACGTCGGAAACCATGTGGGACAGGACAACGCCTGGTGTAACCACGCCTTACAATACTTTATCGGCACCAACATTGTGGTGGCTGTACTTTGCCACCCAGCTGGGCAGTCGAACAGAAACACCGGGAGAAAGGCTCGATTCTTTTCGTGACATGCTCAGGGAGGGATGGACTCGTGCCGGCACACTTGAAGCTGCTTACACCACCCGTCGGCATCATGGAAACTTTCTTGGTAACAGGGAACGTCAATTCCTGTTTGATTCAGACAATCCTCAAAGGCGACTGGCTTTGGTGAGTGCAAACCGATCCAATGGTGGCTTTGGTGCGATGCATTCACGCCGTAACAATGGAGAACGGTTTGGTGCGGGTGGCTGGCGGGTGCGTCCAGAAGACAGGGTGGTTGCTGTCGGGCAATTACTCGGGAATGGTCGTGATCAGTTCGTCATAAAAAGTCAGGGTCCAATGTATCTTGGGGTTTTGGGTTACAGTCATTCCGATGGAGCGCCTTTCTCATCGGTCAAGCTAACATATGCTGTAACACCTGAACAGGAACGTTGGGGTGGTTGGAAGGTGAGACCTGATGATCATGTTCACTTTACTGGGCGTTTTTCAGGCGCTGCCAGAGATTACTTCGTGATCACTTCTCATCGTGATGTGGATGCAGCTCATCTTGGTTTGCTTGGGTTTGATAACGATGGCAACCGGCAGACACTCGCATCGATACGCGAAGACAATGCGATTGGTGGTGGCTGGGTTTATCGGAGTACAGATTTTTTGGTTACCAGTGGTGATCTTATCGGTAATGGCCGAGAGCAGATTGTGTTGCAAGATATCAGCCGCAGTGTCATTGGTGTTGTTGGTTTAGATGAGCGTAATAACTGGGTCACATATGCAATGGTTCAAGAGAACCAGCGTTTCGGAACTGGTTGGCGGGTTAAGCCCATGGATCGCATTATGGGGATTGGTAAATTGAGCTCAACGCATCGCAGCCAGTTGATCCTGGAAAGCCGTGAATGGAACCTAGGTTTAGTTGGTTTTGATGCTTCTGGTAACACCGAAACTGGTGCGGTTGTCAATGCCAGAACAAACCTTGGGGTTGACGGCTGGCTCTGGAGGCGAGGAGATATAATAGAGGGTGTTGGTAATTTTTCTGCATCCGGATTGCAACACATGGTGATCCGCAGGGACAATCAAATTGGTTTAATCGGTTCTGGTCGTGACAACACTTTTAACACCTACGATTCAACATTAGTTACTGATATTAAAGGCTTGGAAGAAGTTTGGGGTATTGGGGATTTTGCTGGACTTGGTAACGACCAAATATTAGGCAGAACAGGTGCACGTCCGACAAATTATATTGCATCGCTCATTGTGGAAGAGTCGTATTCACCGAAGTTTCGCACCGGCCGATTTGTCCTTAATGCAGAAAATGGGGTTTTCACGAACACCCACTACTTCTTAGGACAGTACATTCGCGAAAGAGGCGACTTACGTACTTTCACCGAGATGTGGCGAGATTTTACGGTAACGAACATTGTCAAAGATCTGGCCAACCGGCCTGATGAATTGGGGTACAGTGTCGGGTTGCCAGTGGATTCTCCTGTCAAAGACACCTATCCGCTTAGACAGCAACAAATCACCATTAAACGCTGGGCGGCTCATTATTTTGAATTTCCAGCCCCGAGTCAAAGCACCTCAATCAGGCTCCGAGGTCAGGTGACTTCAGCGCCGTTTCGAATTCACTGGACTGTTGTGGTTGCTGACTCAATGGATAACTTTCGTGATGTCATCAATATTCACAGCAATGGTATTAATTCACGAGTGGTTGTCGAGCCGGGGGATACTGTATTTTTGATTATCACTACGACTTACGCCAGCGTAGATATTGAACTGGGCGGGCCGATTTAAAAAAGTGAAGCATAAGCAAGACAGGTGAATCAATAAGGTTGAGCTGATCTACGCGACCAAAAGTAGGACCTTTAAAGCAGCCCAACATTAACTTTAATAAATTGATGAGCCAACAAAAAATGTTAACCATAAAAAGCGTCTTGTTTTCTGTATGATTTTTCTTTAATTTGAGATTTGTCGCTGGGCTTCTCGGAGCTCAGCCCAACCTACAAAAATAGCCGTAATCTCACTTTCAAAACCCCAACTCAACCAAATTAAAAGTAGCGCAGATCTATTTAATCAGTTATGTTTTCAGCAAAACTTCAAATTCTCTTCGCCAAAATATGTACTGAGTAATCCCACGTAATAACAGACACACTGCGATGAATGAAACCACATAAGGCCATGTCATCGCTAGACTTGGATTTATGTTTATCCATTTAATGACTTTATAGAGCAATGTAATATAGAGAAACATTGACCCAATCAACAGGGCGGAAAGATTGACCCAATTTAAGCACAATAAATAAGGATAAACTGACATGGAAATGGTTGCGATTGCAACTAAGGACAGCATCATGGTTTTTAACGTGATTGAAATAGACAACACCTTGATTATTAAAAACACACCAAGTATAAAAACTAAAATGTTAACCAATAAGTTTTTATCTAAGGAGAACAATATTTTATTTTTTAGTTGACGATGTTGTTTACCTATAAAGATGTGAGCAATGGTTCTGGTCTGCCTGAACAAATTACGTGATTCAATCAACGTTCCAGTTATCATTACCGGTAAAAACATGAATGCAAACATCGGCATAAGCGCCCTCATTTTATGACTGGTTAAAACAATAGATAGGAATATAAAGCTCACATAAAACAATGTAACCAGAGTCAGGCGGGTATGTGGCATTAATATCGCCCAATCAATGAGTTTTCTTGAGTTGGTTACCCACTTGGCAACTATCAGGCCAATGCGGTAATTAAGTTTGTTTAATTGTGCTGCATTTAAACCAGTGGTGGCGAATGCAACAAGATTTTCATTGTTTTTGTCTTTTTCTTGTTTCAAATGTGTACCAAATTGGTAAAACAAATTTTGATACATGGTATAAATCAGCACAGCTGTCGCAACAACAATCAACGCAACAATGACATCTAAGCTCACGTTAATACGATACAGTTGTGCAATAACAAGTGGAACTGAAGTCACAAGTACTTTAAATAAAAGATTTTTACCCAAAACCATTTGTGATGCGAACACACTCAAACAAAATGGCAATAACAAGATCAGCTTGGCATTCACAAGACTCGGATAAAGACCCAGTATAACCATCGTGTTAATCGCCACAATGATAATTAAAAAACCATGTAGCAGTGAGTTTTTGTATTTTTTGCTGATTTTCCACAAATAATTTTTCTTTAAATTAGCCAAACCACCGCCCAGATAAACGCCCAGAAAAACTGCAACAGCGATCAGAAGATACAAAGATTTTATTTCCTGATAAGAAAACTTAAAAATTGACGAAACTGATTTCATATCAAGGGCTTGTGGAGCCAGCACCCTTTCAACAACGATTATTGATAGTATGAACACCAAGAGAATGGCCAAATATACTTTGGAATTCAGCAGTAAATATTTGATTGATTGCTTAATAGGATTCACTGTTCACCTCCAAATACCAATCTTCCAACGAAATGGGTGTGCTTTCAATGTTGTATCCAGAGTTCTTAATGAACTCATCGATACTGATATCCATTGGCTTGATTAATTTAGCTGTGGCACCCTGTTCATAGGCGTGCCAATTACTCAATTCAGAAAAATACTCAGTTTGTTCCAAGGGTTTGTCGGCCATTATTTTTAAGTGCGCGATACTGGATTTAAGGCCCTCGATTTCAAAATTCATATCAATGCGACCCTCTTTTAACAAAGCCACTTTATTTGCCACCCTTTCTAAATCAGAAATGATGTGACTTGAAAATATGATTGTGGTGTTATTTTCACAGGATAAATCAACCAATTCAGCAATAAACTGTCTGCGCATCACAGGATCTAGATGCGCAACGGGTTCATCAAGAATCAATAGTTCTGGTCTGATTGATATGGCTTGGATGACATGGAGTATTTGTGTTTGTCCTCCAGATAAATCACCGACTTTTTGATTGGCATCTATTTGCCACCGATTCCTGAGCTCATTACAATAAGTACTGTCCCAATCTCCGAAAAAACTGCCCAAATAAGCCAAAAACTCCTTAACCCGCATCCATTCAAAACCAACAGTGTCTTGTGCAACAAAACCAATTTTCTCTCTTTGGGTTTGTTGCAAATCATCCCACTTATTGCCCCATATATTTAATTGACCACTTTTAAACGTACGCAGATTCATGATGGTCTCAAGTAAAGTGCTTTTACCCGCACCATTCTTGCCCAATAAAGCAATGATGTCTCCTTGTTCAACTTGCAGATTTAGCCCCTCAAGCACGTTTTTGTCTTTATATGATTTACATAAGTTTTTTATTGAAAGAACTGGTAAGTTCATAGTTATTGCTCCATTTTATGTATAGATAGGTATTGTTGGACGATCGTGAAAATCTCATCATCACTGAGGTGTTCATTTCTGGCATTCTTAATAAACTGTATCAATGGTTGTTCCAAATCTTGAGTGATACTGGAGCCTTTTTGTTGTGCAGCTACCAACATACCAACACCCCGTTTGCGGACTAATACACCTTCAATTTCTAATTGTGCAAAGGCTTTTGATATGGTCATTGGGTTAATCTGTAATGCGTTGGCAAGCATACGAACCGATGGCAATTGCTCATTGGCAGTTAACAAATTCATGCGAATAGCCTGTTTAATTTGATCAATCAACTGACGGTAGATTGGAATTCCAGAGCCCGTGTTCAGTGAAAATAAGTTTAATATGGCAGAAGATGTCACAAGTATAATAGTTTACTAGTATTGGTGTATTAATACTATAATACACTATTGAATATACTGTCAACGAAAAATATTTATCTAGGGATAAAAGGACATTTAAGTCTTTAACCATCAGCCAGAAATCAGCCAGAAGTCAGCTAAACTTCATGTGTTTTAATTTTCTCCCTTATAAACTAATTCTTTTAAAAATATAAAAATGAACCACGAATTCATGGTGGGGCTTTTTTATCAGGAGAATTATGAATTTGAATAATATATTAGTATTTGCTGTGTTGATGGTGCTGTCTTTTATGGTTTCGGCAAGTGAAAACAAATCACTTGAATTTCCCAAGATAAAAGTAATACCAATCCAGGATTCTCAAACTGAAAGACAATATGAACTTTATATCAAGCTGCCTGAGGGGTATTTGGAAGCTGAAAATAAAGACCAAGAATACCCGGTTATTTATGTGACTGATGCCTTGTTTCATATTGAAATATTGTCAGGTTCCACTGAGTACATCATGGAAGATGCAATTTTGGTTGGCATTTCCTGGCAGCAGGATATCAGCGAAGATTTGAAGCAACAGTATGGGGCACATGTGAGTAGATTTCGTGACTACTCTTTCTGGAAAAAAACCAACCCAAATCATAACTTATTAATTAATTAAAACCCGACAAAAAAAAAAACAAAAATTGTAAAATAACTAATGAAAATAAATAAATAAAACCCCCCAAAAAACATTACAAAAATAAGCAAAA
>JBPOFV010000117.1:0-6420 GCA_051252335.1 Marinicella sp.
CTTCAGCACCTGCAATCGACAAGCATCGGTTAAATAGAAATTGATAAATCCTGGTCCAGCAATTTCCACTTTCTTCACATGGCTGGTGTCTGTTAATTCAGCAATGATTTTTTCAGCAATGGCCCGTGGATTTAATTTTAATGGTTTAGCCAAGGTTAAAGCCACATTGGATGCATAGTCACCGTGGTCTTTGTTGCGAGTTCTTTCGATGTTGATTGTTGGGGTTTGGTCTAAATTGAATTCACCTTTGGCTTGCAAATGCTCCAAGGCGTTTTCAATCAACTCCTGAATGTGTCCAATCATCAATGATTCCAGTCAAAATAAACCGTTCATTTTATCAAATTGAAAGCCACTAAACCAAACAATTAAGAGCAGTTTACGATTTGTATCAATTAATCTGATAACTCACGGCTTGATATGAGTCAAACTTTTGCTTTTTTTGTTATTTAAGTCTTGATTAATTGATAAAGATATCCAATAATGAGAACCATTATTATTTAGATTAGCATCCTGTTATGACCAGCTCAACTGAAAATTCAGTACAATTATCACAAGCCAAAGCCGGCAACACTTATCAAGTGTGCCAAAATGTTTGTTCTGAGTCATTAAGCCAAAAGCTGACCCTGATGGGTTTAGGTATGGGTATGATTATTGAGTTAATGGCCGTATATAAACATGGTGCTGTCATCAAAACCCCATTTGGCAACATCGCTGTGGGTTCAGACTTAATCAATTCCATTTCCGTTTCACTGATTTAAGCCGCCAGCGTTGTGAGCAACAACACCAAAGTAGCCCTGATTGGAAACCCCAATAGCGGTAAAACCACCCTCTTCAATTCCTTGGCCGGACAAAACAAAAAAACCGGCAACTGGGCAGGCGTTACCGTCAGCCAAACTGAAGCCAAACTGATCCGCAATAACAGCCAATTCAAACTCATCGATTTACCCGGTATTTATGGCCTTTCACTGACCGACTTATCGCAAGATGAACTGGTGGTTAAACAAGCCATAGAAAACCAAGACATCGATTTGTTTGTGAATGTGCTGAATGGCACCAATTTAGAACGCTGTCTGTTCTTAACCTCAGAAATTTTGGAGTTAGATGTTCCCACTTTGTTGGTGCTGAATATGGACGATGAACGGGCATCCAGTGGGAAGGAAATTGACACAAAAAAATTATCAGAATTGACAGGATGTCCAGTATTAACCACCACTGCCATTAAGCACCTGGGGGTGGCGGCACTGTTTGATACCATTGCAGATACACTCAAACAGAACCAAAAGCCAAAGCACCGCTACACGGCTTTACCTATCGATGCCAATTTACCGGCAGCAGAGAATCGAGCGGCTGCCATCAAAGAATTCATTAAAAATTCTGATGATACCATTGCAGCAAGTAAAGAAATTTTTGATGCTCGCTTTAAACAAACCATAGCCTTAGCCCATTCAGTGACCGTTGATAACAGCGCGTCGCAAAATAAATCAACCAAACAATCATTCAGCAAAATTGATCAATGGTTAACCAGCCCATTAACCGGCAGCCTGGCATTTATGTTGGCGATGTATCTGATGTTCTTTTTTGCCATCAATGTGGCCAATGTTTTTATCGACTTTTTTGACATTGCCACTGGAGCCATCTTTATCAATGGTACCAGTCAACTACTCACTGCCATTCACGCGCCTGATTGGTTAACCGTTATTTTGGCCGATGGTGTTGGTGCAGGGATACAAACCGTAGCAACCTTCATTCCTGTGATTGGTTTTCTGTTTTTATTTTTAACCTTATTGGAAGAATCGGGTTATATGGTTCGTGCTGCATTCGTAATGAATAACTGGTTACAAAAAATTGGCCTTTCGGGCAAAGCCTTTGTCCCACTGATTGTCAGTTTTGGTTGCAATGTTCCTGCGGTGATGGCCACCCGCCAATTGGCAAAAAAAGATGAGCGCATCATCACCACTTTAATGGCTCCCTTCATGTCTTGTGGTGCTCGTTTGTCGGTCTATGCATTATTCGTAGCTGCGTTCTTCACTGAACATGCTGCCTTGATTGTTTTGTCTTTGTACCTAATCGGGATTGCGGTGGCGATTGCCACAGGTTTGTTGATGCGCAAGACCATCTTGCCAGGTAAACCTGATCCATTTGTGATTGAATTACCTAAATGGCGCTACCCAGGTTTGTTGTTTATCCTTAAATCAACTTGGCACAAGTTAAGAGGCTTTATTATTGATGCTGGTAAGATCATCATTATCATCGTGGTCATCTTACAAATCATATCATCAGTAGGCAGAGATTTTTCTTGGGGTAATAAGGACGTTGACCAGTCTATGCTGGCTGCTGGTTCACAAATGGCCGCTCCATTGTTTGCTCCGATGGGGGTTGAACAAGAAAACTGGCCTGCTGTGGTTGGTTTATTTACAGGTTTATTGGCCAAGGAAGTGATGGTTGGTTCACTGGATTCCATCTATTCAAAATCCATCGAAGAATCCGATGCCACAGTAGGTGAAGAGTTGGTAGAAGCCTTACAATCCATTCCAGACAATGCCGCTGGCTTGGCTGATGCCTTATTTGACCCATTGGGCTTGTCATTGACTGAAATAGATGATGTTGAAAACATGGCAGAAAACCAAGGTGTATCAACGCAATTATTCGGTATCTTACAAGAAAAATTCAATGGTGGATTAGCTGCTTACGCCTATCTATTATTTGTCTTACTGTATTTCCCATGTGTTACAGTGATTGCTACCATTGCCAAAGAAACCGGTAAACAATGGGCCTTGTTCTCAGCACTTTATTCAACAGGTATTGCTTATTTGATTGCGACATGCTTTTATCAGGTTGCTACTTTCAGTCAACAACCCATGTTTGCATCCATTTGGCTGTTGAGCTGTGTAGCCGTGTTGGTAGGTTTTTATTGGAAACTCAAACAGCATGCCAACAAACCACAAAACAAAGTCATTCCATTAAACATTCAATGAATCATCAATGAGTGACATGGAAGTTAGCTCAATTTGTTTATACTGAACCAATAAAAAAAACCATTGTTGATTACAAACTGCCAATCGTCATAAAACAAATGACCATTAGACTGGATAAATATCGTAATGATCAAATGAAGCAGTAGCCACCCAACTACAAACACGATAAAATTAATCTCTATGAGTATCAATAAACTCCCCAATCAATTGATCGACCAAATCGCCGCTGGTGAAGTGGTGGAGCGGCCTGCTTCAGTAGTGAAAGAGCTGGTTGAAAACGCCTTGGATGCAGGGGCTACGGTAATTGACATTGATGTCCAAACAGGTGGTAAAAAACGCATTAAAATCACCGATAATGGTGAAGGCATTAGCCAAGCTGATTTGGTTATGGCCCTACAGCGTCACGCCACCAGTAAAATTCATTCGTTGGATGATTTAGAATCTTTGTTGTCGATGGGATTTCGAGGTGAAGCCTTACCCAGTATCGCATCGGTCAGTCGGTTCGAATTGATATCTAGACACAAAGATGCAGAAATGGCCTATCAGGTCAATGCCCACGGAGGCGAAATTGAAGGCCCAATGCCAGCGGCGCACCCTATTGGCACCACCATCATAGTTTCTGATTTGTTTTTTAATACACCGGCCAGACGCCGATTTATGAAAACCGACCAAACCGAATATTTAAGAATAGATGAATTAATTAAACGGGTGTCATTGTCACGCTTTGATGTGACTTTCAGACTCAGTCACAACGGCAAAATGATTCGCAATGCCCAAGGAGGAGATTCAAAAATCCTCAAGCATCAACGCATCAATCAATTGTGTGGCAAAGATTTCATAGAAAATGCCATCTATATTGAACAACAACGCGGCCACTTAAAAATGTCAGGCTGGGTAGCGAAACCTTCGTGGAATCGTGCCCAACCAGACCGGCAATTTTTTTACATCAATCACCGCATGATTAAAGACAAACTGGTGGGACATGCCATACGCCAAGCCTATCAAGATGTGCTGTTTCATGGTCGATTCCCAGCCTTTGTCTTGTATTTAGATATTGATCCGGAACTGGTCGATGTCAATGTGCATCCAACCAAACACGAGGTCCGCTTTAGAGACTCAAAACTGGTTCATGATTTTATCTTTGGTTCAATACACCAGTCTTTGGCTGCAACACGAGTAGGCGCCATGTCCGCCACCGCAGCGGAACCTTTACCCGATTATTCTCAAATGCAGCATCGCATGAGTTTACCTGGCGGCGGTCACAGTGGCTCATACCCGGCCAATGGTGCAAATCAAAGCATTCGAGAAGCCAGTTTTGATTATTTAAGTCAAGCAGCTGATGCCAGCCAACAGATGCCTGATTTTCCGGGTGCAACAACGGGTCATATGCCCAATTTGCCCAGCAGTGATGAACAGCATCAAGACATCCCACCACTGGGCTATGCCAAAGCACAAATACACGGTGTATTCATTGTGGCTGAAAACCAACATGGATTGATCATTGTTGATATGCATGCGGCACATGAGCGCATCACTTATGAACAGATGAAGGAAAAATTTGCTGATGATGCCTTAAAAAACCAAAAGTTATTGGTGCCCATACAAGTGAATGTCTCCAGTCGTGAAGTGAATGCCGTTGAATCACATCGCAGTTGGTTTGAACAATTGGGATTTGAGATCAACATCACCGGTGAAGAAAGTTTGGTGATTCGAAAAATACCTGCCATGCTGGCCCATGCCGATGTCGAAAATTTAATCAAAGATGTGCTGTCTGAAATTGTGGCTTTAGGATCAAGCCAAAAGATCGAAGCCCAAATCAATGAAATCATGTCCACCATGGCCTGTCATGGTTCGGTGCGAGCCAACCGTCAATTGTCAATCATGGAAATGAATGCCTTGTTACGTGACATGGAAAATACCCTGCGTTCAGACCAGTGTAACCATGGTAGGCCCACCTGGACTCAATTAGACATGAAACAATTGGACAAGTTATTCTTACGTGGTCAATAATAATTGCCCATGTTAGAAGCGCCAGAACAAGCCAAAACCATTTTCCTGATGGGACCTACAGCAGCTGGGAAAACCGATGCCGCCATCTTGTTACATGAAAAATATCAAGCTGATATCATTTCTGTTGATTCAGCATTGGTCTACAAAGGCATGGACATTGGCACTGCCAAACCAGATGCTGAAACTTTATTAAAAGCACCACATGCTTTGGTTGATGTGTGTGAAACCTGGGAACCTTATTCTGCTTCAAATTTTTGTACCGATGCCAAAAACTTGATGCAAAACAGCCTTGATAATAATCGCATACCCATGTTGGCTGGTGGCACCATGATGTATTACAACGCCTTACAACACGGTTTATCTCAACTACCAGAAGCTGACTCCGCCATACGAGAAAAAATTCAAATCATTGCCGATGAATTTGGTTGGGAACATGTACACCAATTGTTAAAAGAAGTTGACCCTGAAAGTGCTGAACGAATTCACCCCAACGACCCACAACGCATCAATCGTGCTTATGAAGTTTATTTACTGACTGGTCAAACCATGACCACCATGTATGAACTAGACCAGGGTCAAAAATTAAATTTTAATGTGTTAAAAATCATCATTTCACCAGCGGATCGCAGCATTTTACACAACCGCATTGCCATGCGATTTAACCTGATGTTGCAGCAAGGTTTTTTAGATGAAATGAAAACTTTGATGAACCATCCCAGAAACCATGATGAACTGCCCTCAATGCGTTCAGTGGGTTATCGTCAAGCATGGGAACATCTGGAGGGAAAAACCACCCAAGAAGAATTCGTATTCAAGGGCATTGCAGCCACTCGGCAATTGGCCAAACGACAATTGACCTGGTTACGAAAGGAAGAAGACGCCATCTGGTTGGACCCCATGCAACCTGGTTATCTGAAACAGCTGCAACAACATGTTGATGATTTTTTAGCATAACTGCCATTCTGAGCGAGTGCAACGAGTCGAAGACACTTCCCCGCTGGCTGAGCGGAGCCGAAGCCACTTCCCCGCCGACTGAGCGAAGCCGAAGTCACTTCCCCGCCGACTGAGCGAAGCCGAAGTCACTTCCCCGCTGACTGAGCGGAGCCGAAGTCACGTTCTTATCAATTGAAAACCAAAACACTTCAAATTCACTTTGAGAACAAAACATCATTTTATAATTAAAGAAACATCTGCTAACATTCTCCAACATGAAAGCACTGATACAACGAGTTAAACAGGCCCAAGTCGATGTCAACAATCAAACCATAGGGCAAATTTCAAAAGGCATACTCGCCTTAATTGGCGTTGAGCGAGACGACACGATTGAAAAAGCAGAACAATTACTCAATAAAATTGGTCGCTATCGAATCTTCACAGACGAAAGTGGCAAAATGAATTTATCATTAAATGACATTCAAGGAGAGTTGTTACTGGT
>JBPOFV010000118.1:0-6399 GCA_051252335.1 Marinicella sp.
GGCCAAACCTTGAACGATTGACATGGCGATCCTGACACCGGTAAAAGCACCAGGGCCTTGGCCAAATACGATGCCATCTAAATCTGATTTTTTAAGTTTTTGTTCATCCAACAAAGTTTGTAAATACCCCAAAACCAATTCAGCATGTTTTTGCGGAGCAAGCAACGACCGATGGGTGATTAGCCCCTTATGTAACAAAGCAACAGAACAATTTTCAGTTGATGTTTCTATGGCGATTAGATTCATGAATACAGGTCTTGTGATGTTAGAATGAAGTTTTTTATTATATGTTAATGCGATGAAATATGTGATTATTGTGTTCTTGGTTTTGAATATTTCTTCAGTGAATGCCAATGAATATTTCTTGAAACTTAACGGTGAACCTGTACAGGGTGCTTTGATCATTGGTCAGACCAACCCCGGAACCACTGTTCTGATTGACGATAAAAAAATTGCCATGACCAATGAAGGTTTTTTTATTTTTGGTTTTGGTCGTTTTGATGAACAAGAAAAAGTAATTTCAATAAACCACCGTGGACAAATTTATAAGACCTCAGTTCCAGTGAAAACTCGAGATTTTCCAACTGAACGCATAGATGGTCTACCCGCAAGTAAAGTCAACCCACCAGCAGAACGTTTGGCCAGAATTGCCAAAGAATCAGCACAAGTTAAAGCAGCGCGTTCAGTTTGGTCCGAACAAAAAGCATTCCTGGAATCTTTTATCTGGCCAGCGGATGGAAGGATCAGTGGTGTTTATGGTAGTCGACGTATTTTGAATGGCGAACCGAAGCGGCCACATTATGGCATGGATATTGCCAATGTGACAGGAACCAAAGTGATGGCTCCAGCCAGTGGTGTGGTAACCATGGCTGTGAATGATCATTATTATACTGGAGGAACCATCATCATTGATCATGGGTATGGCTTGAACACCACATATCTACACCTCAGCCAAGTCAATGTGACTGAAGGTCAGGTCTTAGAACAAGGGCAAAAAATAGGCGAAATTGGAGCAACCGGTCGTGCCACCGGCCCGCATCTGGATTGGCGCTTGAATATAGGCACTTCATTACGATTAGATCCGCAATTGATTATTCCTGAAAAGTGAATCAATTGTTCAATGCGATTTATCATTAATGCAGTTCATTGACAGGTTTATCGTTCAGGTTATAATGCTTTAACACCTACCAAGGAAGATTGAGCATGAAACCAAATAATATTATCTGTCTCTGTATTGCTTTACTTTTAAGTCAATTGGCACATTGTGAAGTGCCTCAAATAGAACGTGAAGCCCTTGTCTTACTTTATCAGCAAACTGACGGTGAAAACTGGACAGATAACAGCAACTGGTTACAAGATGACCCTTGTGATAACAGTTGGTTTGGTATTTTCTGTGTTGATGGTGAGATTACATTCATTGAGTTAATAGATAATAATTTGACTGGTAACATTCCTGCTGAAATTGGTAATTTCGGCCAATTAAAGGAATTATCATTTAATACAAATAACTTGCAGGGTAGTATTCCTAACGAAATTGGAAATTTAACTACATTAACAAGGTTGTCATTTGGTGTTAATAATTTAACTGGAGAAATACCAGAATCCATAAGTAATTTAACCAGCCTATTCGGGTTATATTTGCAAAGCAATCAACTCACAGGGCACATACCTGAAAGCATTGGAAATTTGACCAATTTACGTTCATTGTATTTTTATTCAAACCAATTGTCTGGACAGTTACCAGAATCAATAGGCAATTTGACGGAATTGATAGTATTGGCAATCAACCAAAATAAATTAAGTGGCGACATACCTGCTTCAATCACCAACTTACAAGAGTTGGTATTTTTTCTTTTTGAATACAATGCATTGCGAAGCCCAAGTGCTGAAGTCTCTTCTTTCTTATTTATCAGTTCTTGTTTTGATGAAGGTTTTTTCATCAGCTGTGAGATGGACTCACAAACATTACCTCCTGCAAATTTTCAAGTGAGTGAAACTGGCCAAAAAACAACGTTATCATGGGATGCGATTAATTATCAGCAAAATGGGGGTTACCAAGTTTGGATGTCTGATGATGATTCTGGTCTTTATAGCTTGGTATTTCACACAGACGACAAAACGACTACACAGCATGTTTTGGAAGGGTTGCCAGAAAATGCTCAACGTACATTTCAATTAAAGTCGTACACCAAACCACACATTGACAACCCCAACTTTGTTGTCAGTCAAGCAATTGATCCTGATGGATTGATGACTGCAGGAATACAATTTCCTATGCAATCAAAACATTCAGGTTCCTGGTACAATGCATCCCAAGATGGCCATGGTGTGGTGGTGCAGATATTGCCTGGAAATATTGGCTTGATTTATTGGTATGTCTATGACAATGAAGGCAATCAAATGTGGTTGGTAGGTACTGGTCCATATGATGGTCAAAGTATTCAGGCTAATATGAACGTTTCAACTGGGGGCATGTTTCCTCCTGAGTTCGAAAGCAGTGATGTAGAGAGTGAATTTTGGGGCACAGTAAATTTAAGCTACACAGGCGATGGCAGCATGAACTTTTCATGGGTTCCTAATGGTAATAATGGCTTTGAAGCTGGACAATTGGATATGCAACAAATCACTCGAATGATTAGCCAAAGTTCCAATCAGCCATCAGCTCAAAGATTATCAGATCAAATCACAACTTCTCACAGTGGAGCTTATTTCAATCCATCCCAAAGTGGACATGGATTGGCTGTAGAGATATTACCTAATGGCGTAGGAGTGATATATTGGTATGTCTTTGATGATGCCGGTAATCAAGTCTGGCTAGTAGGCAGTGGTGAATACAACAGTTCACAACTTACAGTGGAACTGATGCTGGTAACAGGCAGTATGTTTCCGCCCAATTTCGACAGCAATGAATTAACATCAATATCGTGGGGCACAGCTACGTTAACATTTGATGATTGCAACAATGCAACATACGCTTGGCAACCAGAGGATTCTCTAACCCAATACAGCAGCGGTCAGATGACGGTGCAAAGACTGACTCAGATGGTTGATTTAAATTGTACTGAATAAACCCAAATGAGGCTGTTCTAAGTCAAGATGTTGGCTGAGAAATTAAGACAATTCTGTATAGTATTCTTGCATGTTCTATAGATATTAAATTGACTATTAACATGGGTAAAACTTTGCTACTTGGTTCTCAGTTCAATATAATCGACCCATGGTAGTGACCTCTGATATGCTGTAAATAATCCATGAAAAAAGTAAAGAAACGTGGCAAATTATTAAGAATCAGGCGTTGGTTTGCTTGGCTGCTGTTGATTTGGTTTACAACCACTTTACTTATGGTCATGTTATTGCGTTGGTTTGATCCGCCTTCCTCAGCTTTCATGTTACAACGTTATTACAGTGGTGAATACGAACCCATACAGATTAAGTATGAATGGCGAGATTATTCGCGCATATCACCACAACTGGCGATGTCTGTGATTGCTTCTGAGGATCAAAAATTCGCAGATCACTTTGGATTTGATGTGAAGGCTATCCAACAAGTTCTCAAAGATCAAAAATCAGGCAGAAAAATGCGCGGTGCCAGCACCATCACTCAACAGTTAGCGAAGAACTTATTTTTATGGTCAGGACGTAGCTGGGTTCGTAAAGGTCTAGAAGTTTATTTCACCGCAGCCATTGAAGCTTTAATTCCAAAGCGGCGAATTCTTGAATTGTATTTGAATGTGGTTGAGTTTGGTGATGGAGTATATGGTGCTGAGGCTGCGGCACATTCTATTTATGCTGTATCAGCAGAATCTCTTAATGCCACACAGTCGGCTTTACTGGCTGCTCGATTACCAGCACCGAAAACTTATGTTATTCATCCGCCCTCAGATTACATGAAAAAACGTGCACGCTGGATTCAACTACAAATCAGTCAATTGGGTGGAATGTCTTATTTGGATCGATTGTAATCCTTGGTATAATTATTAGGTTTTACTGTTTTATTATGTGCAATTTTGCAGATCATGCAGTATTTTATTGAATTGATATTCTCCCAATTAAAGAAATTATTGATTGGAGAATATTAAATGGGAAACACTTTGAATAAAAGTTGTATCACCACTTTGATGTTCGCTATATAGATGCAATTCTTTGTAAGAGAACATAAATAAACACTTAATTCGCTGATTCAGTGTTTCAAAGTGGCAATACAAACCGGTTGTAAGTACAAGAGCTATCATTGTATGGTGAGATGTTTAACCCTTGTACTTATTCGAAATCAACTTAATCAGAACGTTTGAGTGTATCTGAAGTAAGTGACTCGACCGAAACCATCATATAGGTTGAAGTCATAGTCACGCGAGTCGATAAATCCACGTCTTACAGGTGGGAATTTCTCTCCAATATTTCTTACACCAATGGTGAAACGACCATCCCAAGGAGCATGATAATTCAATTGAACATCATGTGTAGTCCAAGAAGGTGCAGACAAGTTATTGGCATCTGCATCTTGATCACCTATGTAATTGATGTTGTAAGCAACACTCCAATCACCGTATGCGTATTGGTTAGACAAAACAGCACGATTTTCAGGAACACCAGGTGTTTTCACTAGTTCCGGTCCGCCGTCTGTAGATTGATCTAACAAATGACTTAACTGGAAGTTAGAAGTCATGTTGCCGCCAAACAATTCATAAGAGAATCGAGCATTGAAATCAAGACCAGAGGTTTCAACTAAACCTTGGTTGCCATAACCAGTTATGCACCGAATAATTGCACCAGTAGGTGAACGCAAACAACCTAAACCAGGAATACCTGGACGACCATTCAATTCTTCATTAATCAAGAACTGTGCATCAAATTCTCGTATGCGGTTGGTAATTTCAATGTTCCAGTAATCAACTGTGAAATTGAACCAATCAACCGGCTCATAGGCAAAGCCCAATGAGAATTGATCAGATTCTTCAGGTTGTAGGCCAGGATTAGCTTGTTGAGTGTCGTTAATTTGTAATGAACAAGTAGCCACTTGACCTTGAGCTACACAAGATTGTGGGTCACGTACTGAAGTCGCTGAGAACGAAGGCTTCTGAGTTAAGATGTCCAAAGTAGGTGCTCTGAAACCTTGACCATACGAACCACGTACAGTTAAGTTATCAAGAGGCTGCCATCTTACCGACAGTTTAGGTGAGAAGTTATCACCGAAATCAGAGTAATCATCGTAACGACCCGCTAAGTTCAATTCTAAGTTATCCAATACAGGGAATAAAGCTTCGAAGAATACAGAAGTCACATCACGATCACCAGCAGCTGAGTTACCAGCAGAACCACCAACTTGGCCAGCTTCTGATTGTGGATCGTATTGATCAGAGTATTTTTCTTCACGGTACTCACCACCCACATACATAGAAGCTGGACCACCGTCCATATCAAATAAATCAAAGGCTACAGAACCAAACAACTCGTCTTGATCGTATTTAGAATCACGGAAAATTGTAATTCTCATCGCATTCAATACATTAGCTGGTGCGTTGAATGGGTCTAGTAAGTTATAAGCACCTGATTCAATCAAAGATTGAGCAGCGGAACGTAACAAGTAGTTTCTACCCACGTCAGAAGTTCTGTTGTCAGTGTGGCGCAAACCAAACTCAACTTCAGCATTACCCACTGTACCAGTGGTACCAATCAAGAAGTCTAACTGTTGTGTAGTTACAGTTCCATCACGATTTCCCAATGCATCAAAACGATGCCACCAGTTCACAGCTTGTGGATCCAAACCTAAAGAAGGATCATACAAAGGTGAGTTCGGGTTAGTTGGGTTGTTAGGGCTGTTTACAGTTAAAGGTACGGAGAAGTACGATGAATCAGGAACAGGTGCGTAACGGCCAAATGACTCAGATTGAGAGAACGTGGTGTTGGCCCACAATTCCCAGTTGTCATTGATTTCATGTGTTGCTTTGGCATAGAAAGCCTTATTCTCAGTAGAAGCTTCATCAGCTGATACTAAAGTGAAATCGTATGCACAACGTGTACCGTTTGGTGAACTTGAGTTAGGAACTGTGTAAAAACCAGTACCTGGGAAGTCACAACCACCGATGTAAGAAGTCCAATCTAAATTATCGATTCCACTCGTGAGAGTTGTGAAAGAGTTACCGAATACTGAAGCACCAGGAACATTCCAAGGTACATCACGTTGAAAAACAATTTCACGGTCATTCCAAGAAACACCAGCTAATAAGCTAGAACGATCAGATGATGCACCGAATACCACAGAACCTTCTTCTCTCTCACCGCCATTGGCAGGAATAGAAACTTCAGCAGCACCTAACATGATTTCAGCACCTTGATAGTCTGAACGGGTGATGATGTTAATGACACCACCAATCGCATCAGAACCATAAACCGCTGATG
>JBPOFV010000119.1:0-6373 GCA_051252335.1 Marinicella sp.
AATGGTTGATCAATGAAATAGTTCAGCGACTGCATGTTGAGTTTCTGTCTGTTTACAACCAAAACTACATTGAAACTGAGTATGCGGTAAATTCAAAACAAGTTGCGCAAAGAAGTTTGAAAAATCGTTGTTTGTGGTACTTGTTGCAAGGAGAGCAGCCAGAAATGGCACAATTAGCTCTTGAGCAATATCAACAAGCTGAAAATTATACAGATAAAATAACGGCATTAACTTTGATAACGCATCAACAAATCTCAGGTTTTGAAGACTTACTTGGTTCGTATTACACGCAATGGCAAGACAATGCTTTGGTCATTAATAAGTGGTTATCTATTCAAGCCACCATCCCAGCAGCTGATACCCTTGAAAGGGTTAAACAATTAATGGAGCTGCCAGTTTTTTCAATGCAAAACCCAAATGTAGTCAGAAGTTTAATTGGTTCATTTTGTGGTGGCAACATCACTCAGTTTCATGCCAATGACGGCAGTGGATATCGATTTTTAGCTGATCAAGTCATTGTGTTAGATAAAATTAACCCGCAAATTGCATCGAGGTTGGTCGGCATATTTAACGACTTTCAGCAGTATATGCCAAGCACGCAGGACCTGATGCTTGAACAAATCAAGCGAATTCATCAAGTAGACGGCTTGTCTTCTAATGTATTTGAAATTGTTGATAGAGCGGTGAAATTAAATTCAGTCAGTTAACCGACGGTAAATTTAAACCACACTGGAATTGTATTATTGATAAAATCGGATAAAATTCAGTTTATGTTTTAATTTACCGATAATCTATATGCACTTCCCAACCATCAAACAATTGAGGTATTTCAATGCCTTGATCGAGCACAATCATTTTGGCAAAGCGGCTGAGAGTTGTTTCGTTTCACAATCAGCATTCAGTGTGGCAATAAAAGAACTTGAAAACGCCTTGGGTGGTCGCTTGGTTGATCGAACCAACAAGAGTGTTACGGTAACCAACCTGGGTCGTGACATATACCAGCAATCTTTAACTGTGATGACAGAATTAAAAAAAATGTTGGACATGGCACAAGGCAATTTGAAACCCCTTTCAGGCCAGCTTGCTGTAGGTATGATTCCAACCATAGGCCCATTTGTGATGCCTGATTTACTGCCTGAATTAAGTCGCTGTTATCCTGAGCTTGATTTGGAGATTCATGAAGGTAAGTCTTCAGAAATTTATGATCAATTAATGCAAGGGAAGTTAGATGTAATCATACTGGCACTGCCTTATGAAATGCGAAGTGTGGAAACTTTGACCTTATTTAAGGATCGATTTAGGTTGATCAGTTCGAAACACAACAGTTGGTTAAAGGGGCGTACATTCAATATAGATGATATTGGTGATGGTTCGGTCTTGCTGTTGGACGATGGTCATTGTTTACGTGATCATGCCATCAGTGCTTGTCACATCAAGCATGTAGATAAAGTCAGTCAATTCACTGCCAGTAGCTTATTAACTTTAGTTGAAATGGTTAAACAAGATCTGGGTGTGAGTTTTATTCCTGAAATGGCATTGAAATTACCCTTATTTACTGATCAGGAAATTCAGGTCGATGCACTTGAATTCGATGCATATCGAGAAATTGGTCTGGCTTGGCGTAAAGGCAGCACCCGCGCAAAAGAATTTGAATTACTTGGTGAAAGTTTGATGAACTCTATCAAAGACACAATCAAAGTGTATTAACTTCAAGTCAGTCGCATTATTGCATCAATTGAACCGGTTGTTGGTCGCGCAATCGTTCATTACCTCGGACCACCACCTGGTCGCCGGCTTTAACTTCACCGTTCACTGCAATCATGGCACCTTGTGCCAACCCAGTAGTAACGTCAATCTTATGTGCCAAGGAATCCCGAATGACAAATATATGGGCACCAAGGCGACGCAATACCAGGGCATCTCGGGGTACAGCTATGACATCTTTAGGTAAAGCTTCTGGAACGAGTAATTGAATGGGTTCACCTGGTAATAAATTGTCATCTAAATTTTTTAAATGGACTTGAATTAATCGGCTGTTGGATGTGGCTGCGGGTATAAAACTTTCAACCCGTGCAGCATGTCTATTGCCAAACTGGTCTATATATTGCCATTGTTGTCCAGTTTGGATGACAGCTTTATACTTGAATGGAATTTGCGCAATGATTTCAATGTCATCTGAAGACATGATTTCCAATAAATCCTGTCCTTGGTTGAGGTATTGGCCAGGTTGGGCTAATTGTTTGGTGATAAAGGCATTGAATGGGGCTTTTGGAGTTAATTTTAAGATGTCATTTTCTAGTTGTTGCATTCTGGACTTCGCTTGTGATAAATCAGCGTTGGCAGCTTTTAGATCAGCCTTGTTCTTATCCAATGCAGTCCCGGAGGTTAAGTTTTTGGATTCCAGTGACTTGAGACGTACTGACTCAGATTTCAAAAATTCAACTTGTGCTCGTTGACTCGCAATTGCACTTTTTAATTCATTTAAACGCAGTTCATACTCATCATCTGCAATTAATCCTAATGGCTCACCTTGCTTTATGGTATGACCAATGTAGGCCAGTTCTAATACACGTCCGCTTGATTCAGCCTTGATGGTGGTGATGAATTTGGCTTTGGAGTAGGCCGCTACGATTCTGGTTGGTGCCATTTCTATCGAAACAGCTTCAGCAGTTTTAACCTGAGTAGGAGGTGCTTGCTGAGCAAGACTCTGGTTGCTTAGGATTGTAAAAACAACCCATAAAAACAAAAATGATTTTTTACTCTGTTGCAAGGTGTTGCTCCTGTTGATTTTTTCCTGTGAGTTTCAATAGACTCGGTAATAAGACCAAAGTAAAGACGGTACTGATTAACATGCCTCCAACAATTACTGCAGCAAGACCCCGGTACAATTCGGTTCCTGAGCCTGGCATCAGTAACAAGGGTAACATGCCAAATATACTGGTAAAGGTACTCATAAAGATTGGCCTTAATCGTAAGCGAACAGCATTTGAGACGGCCTCTTGTGTGCCCATTCCCATTTTCTCTGCGTCTCTGGCTCTTAATACCAATAATATGGCATTGTTTACGACCAAACCCAATAAAATAACAAAACCAATCATGGTCAATAAGTCCATTGATTGGCTGGAGCCACCAAATGTTCTTAATATCCAATCTAATAAGCGCAATCCCATGATACCACCAATGGTGGCCATGGGTAATGTGGTGACCACCAATAAAGCATCTTTGAATGATTGAAACATTGCACTGATCAGTAAATACAGAATGATGATGGCTAACAAAAATGATCCAGATAAGCTGGATAAGGCTGAATCTAAAGCTTCTGCTGTACCGCGATAGGTAACACTGCTGCCTTCTGGTAATCTTTCAGTGATGAATGGAGTTAATTCTTGTTTCAATAGATTGATCGCTGTTTCCAAAGGCAAGTCAGCCGGAGGTGTGACTTGTATGGTTAAGGTTCTGGCTCGATCAACACGCAAAATTTGTGTGGGGCCAGCTGTCCTTTGAATGAATGTGAGTTCGTCTAAGGGAACCACGTCGCCATTGGCCGTGAATAAAGGTGTGGCGGATAATTCTTCAGGCGTATCCCAGTGTTCTGCTCGGAGCACCACATTCATGCGTTTATTACCATCAAAATACTCACCAACAAAAGCGCCAGTACCTAATGAGCGGAGTACACCGTTCAGTTGGTTTCTGGACCAACCAGCTTCGGCAATTGCTCTGTCATTTGGCTTGATGTTTATTTCAGGTGCACCCAATTCTAGACCAGGCGTGGTATTCAATCGCACTTGAGGAATTAGAGTTTCGACTTTATCATAAGCCAATTGTCCAACCCGTAATAACTCATTAAAATCTTCAGTTTGGATGTCCACATTGATACTTCGACCAGCCCTTGAGCCTCCGCCAAAGACACCCCGTCTTCCGGCAAAACCTCTGGCATCTGGAATTCCAGTGAGTATTTCTGTGTTCATGATGCGTAACATGTCATCCATGTCATTTGGGTTAGCTACCCTAAAGCCAACAAATGCCCTGGAGCCAAACACCCCAAAAAAGTAATTCTGTAGTTTAGGCTGCTTATCTCCGTCTAAATAAGGCTTCAAACGATCAGATACCACATCTGCAATTTCTTCCTTTGCGACAGCAAATGACATGCCAGGTGGTGTTGATATGCCGCCAAAACTGAAATTTCGTTTGCCTTCAGGCAGGTAATCAGCCGGAGGTCTGAGCAAATAAGCCAAGGCCAAAGGTATTAACAATAATCCGGTTATCCAACTGATTTGTTGTGTGCGTGTACGGGTTAATTTATCTAAAAAGTCTGTAATTTTACGCCACATGCCTGAATGCTTATCACTGAAGTCACCCCGGTGTATGAATTTGACAGTAGCAGCTGGTAATACTGTGATGGCCACAATCAACGAAAAAATCACTGAAATCGAAATGGTTATGGCTAAATCAGTAAACAGCTGTCCGGCTTCATCCTTGAGGAATACCACCGGTAAAAAGATGGCCACTGTGGTTGCAGTCGAAGCCAATAAGGCACCCCACACTTGTTGTGACCCTATCTTTGCTGCTTCGTTTGCTGACTTACCTTGTTCTCTGTGTCTGATGATGTTTTCCAGTACCACAATAGCGGCATCAAGCACCATACCCGTGGCAAACGCTAACCCAGCTAAAGAAATGATGTTTAATGTACGGCCAAATGCATCCAGCATAATAAATGCACCCATCAGACAAACTGGAATGGCTACCGCCACAATCAATGCTGGTGTTGTTTTCCGTAAAAAAGCCCACAAGATAAAAATGGCGAGTAACATACCCAAGATCAGGTTGTTCCTGACCATATCGATTGATCCATTGGTGTATATGGATTCATCATAAACTTGAGTTATGAATAAGCCGGCAGGTTCAAATACGTTTTCTTGTAATTCAGTTACTTTTGCTTTGATATCTTCCATTAAGTCAAGCAGGTTAACGCCGGCTTCAGGAATAATATTGGCAGCAATAGATGGGCCACCATTTTGTAATATTAAACCACTTGGGTCCTGCATCACTACATCAATGCTCGCAATGTCTTTAAGGTATATGGGTAAACCATCCCGCCATTCAATTACATAGTCAGACAGTGCTTGGTAATCATATTTACTTTCAAAGCGCATGGTGTATTTACGTTTACCGACATCTTTAGTCCCCATCGAAGTGTTGCTGAAATTACCACCCACAGCACTCAGGCGGGTTAAGTCAACGCCTAAAGCAGCAGCCTGATAAGGATCATAGCTGATTCGTACTTCATAGGCTCTACCACCTATGGCGTTGGCCGAAGAAACGCCATTGATTTGTTCTAGCTTGGGCAATACACTGTCGCTGATAAAATCTAGGTAGGTAACAATAGGTCGTTCATTGCCCTCAATAGGCCTGATGGCAAACCAAGCAATGGCATTGCCGAAGGTCCGCCCACCAATTCGCAAAGTGGGTTCATTGGCGTCAACGGGGTAAGAAGGCACTTGATTCAATCGGTTGATGACTTCTATCAAAGAGCGTTGCATATCAACTTCAGCATCAAATTCCATATCAATACTTGCTGAAGAATAACTGGCAGTTGCAGACATCCTTTCAACCCCAGGCATCCCACGGAATACATTTTCTTGTAATTCCAGTATTTCTGATTCCACTTCTTCAGGCGCAGCACCAGGCCAGTTGGTAGATATATTGATGGTCGGCCGTTCAACATTAGGAGCCATTTGAATGGGCAATCTGTTTAAACTGATATAACCAAAGATAGTGACCAGAATAATAGCTACCATTACTGCCACACGATTAGATAATGATGCTTCAGTTAATTTCACGGGTTTGCCTGATTAGAAAAGTATATTCTGAATTTTAGCAACAGTGACTGGCTATTGTCTGTGCCGAAAGTCATGCGGGTATTGAATCAGTGGTTAACCAAGCCATGCTTGCCATCCTGGCAGCAGTCTGATTTTCGCGCCAAGAATAATAATCGGCATTGAGGAATGTGCATTGATTGGATTGGGTTAGATTTTTTATGTCCAGCTTGTGCAATTGTATGCTTGCCAACTGATACAAGTCAGCCTGACATTTGCCTTTGATCAAAGGGCTAAATGCATGGCCTACATTGGGGTGCTGTTTTAAATAATGGTTTTTGAACTCTTCATCCACTTCATATTGGGCTGCTTGTATACATGGGCCTAACCACGCAATGATTTCGTTGTGCGAATTTATGGCATTGACAGTTTCTGCAATGATGTTGGCATATAAACCACGCCAACCACAGTGAACCGCAGCCACAAATGAGCCCATTTGGTCAGTCAGAAGTATAGGTAAACAGTCAGCAGTCATCACGCTACAAATAACACCTGGT
>JBPOFV010000120.1:0-6353 GCA_051252335.1 Marinicella sp.
CAGTTGTTCAACAATTAACTCAACTGATGAACTGTGACATATTGGATCTGAATGAGCTCAGTTTTACCGATTATGACTACCAGTCAAAAAACATGAAAGATGATTTCTTACCAATGGTTCGCAAGATTGTTGGCGAGTACGATCACATCATTTGGGCCACTCCTGTTTATTGGTATTCAATGAGTGCCCTGATGAAAAGATTCATTGATCGCATTTCAGATTGTTTAAGGATTGAAAAAGAAACGGGCCGAAAATTTCGTGGCATGAGTATGTCATTGATCAGTGTCAGTAACGACGTCAGAAATGAAGGCTATGACATCCCCTTTAAACTCAGTGCAGAATACTTGGGCATGAATTACTTGGGTGATCAGCACGTGATGGTTAATGATAAAGACAGTATCACTGCACAACTGGAACCATTTATAGAATCAATCAATAGTCATTAAAAGGGCTGAATTGATGGCAAAATTTATAAAAATTTACAGAATTTTTTCCAAGTTTCGGCTAATATAGCGTTTTTTTGCAAAAAGTGAACCTGATGTTAGCCAATAAAGACCCCCAATCAACACAAGATCCTAATGTTAAATTTTTGCAACAAACCATCGAAAACATGGAAATTGAACTGTCATCAGCTTCCTTTGGTGGCGACCGAAAAAAAATCCCACTGCTGATGAAACAACTCAAAGAAGCTCGCAAAATTCTAGCCAAGATGACGGGCGAGGTTTGATTCACTGCTTCACCAGAAATACAAGCTTGATTTCTTAAAAACATACTGAATATCAAGCATGGCTGAGAGTTACACTGCCATTGTAAAGTACCTCATTGGTATAACATAACGTGTTTTATGTGATACTAAATTAAGGATGAAATTATGCTGATCAAGTATTATCTGACGACCTAGCACCGAATCATATCCAAAGAAAAACCCTAAAAATGCACGTTTACCCCGTAATATGCGTAAATTAAAGCATTTGTGCACATATATCAGTTTAGAACCAGTTATTTGTGCAGTCAATAAATCCCTACCAAGTGTGAAATCAATGACATACAATGAAAAGACTTAAATAAGGGTGTTGTTAAATACGCAAATATGACGATATATAGCACAAATGCACATATAATAAATTGTTAGGTAACTCATGGAAGAATTGGCTGCAAATGAACTTCAATTTTTAGTAGCTCTTCTCGCTTCTGAAGAGTCTGAGGTGAATGAACTTAAAACTGAGTTTGATGCTCGAGGTGTAGAAGGTGAAAGGGTTCAGGTTGTATTAAGTGGGCTAATTTCTGACGGGACTATAGGGGTTACAAAATATCATAATGAAGAATTTCACGATTACGAGAAAAGCAAATCACTTAGTTTGGTAGAAAATTGGAAAGACTTTGTGCTTACTCAGCTTCAAATTTTCCTCACTGACGAAGGGTATAAGCGCTGGGAAACTGATGACTGGGGAATTACTACGAAAAGGGCAAGAAGTTTAATGTTTTCCAATCAGGGAAACTCAATTCGTGTTTAAAGTTATCCGTTACCTAACAAGTCAATTCAGCAGGACAAAAAACAGTTGGTTTTGCTCCTGCGTCGCTAATTATAACCAACTGTTTTTTGCCTCTGATTGAGGCGTTATGTTCCATTATGAATCCAAGTAAGTTAGGAAAAATTACATTTTCGGTATCTGATTTTGTGTCAGGTGCAATCCTTTTTCTTTCGATATTTGGTTTATTGTTATCTTTTATTTTTCCTTTGTTCTCATTTGTCATATTATCTTTCTTGCCAAGCTATGAAGGTGAGGTTTGGGGTCTAATATACTTAGTATCATTTATTTTTTTTACGTATCTTACGTTTCAGCATCATCGCATTAGTATTCTTGGGCACTTGTTACTAATTCTTGTCCCAGCAGTATTAGGTTATAAATTCTCATTTGTATATTTGGCAGTATTAATATTATATTTAACCCCGTACATTGTCGTTTATAGAGATATTGTGGCAAAACATGGACAGGCATCAGGTGAGGGTTAGATACATTGTCGAATCTGAGTATTTGAACTTGATTTTGGTAAAAATTTGAGTGGAATAGTCGCTGATTTTGGTTGTTTTGTTAGAAAGATTGAATTAGCCAAGTAGGATGGGCTTTGCCCATCACAATGCAGCCTAACAGCGCACAAGTTTTTAAAATTTAGTAGCCCTGTATTTTGAAAACTGAAAATAGAAATTAAGTTCATGACTTTGAGGTCAAAGCATCAAAATGATGGGCAGAGCCCATCCTACGGTACTTCAGGCTTTTTATTTATCATCCTTAGGATCTTCCCTAAACATGTAAATACCTAAAACAATAAGAGCTATAGCGATTATTACGGCTATTAAGTTTCCTGAGTCAGCATCAGGTGCCGAACTCATAAAATTAGAAAACATATTCATTAGCAGAAGTATAATTCCTATAAATATAAATAATCCACCGTACATTGTTTTCATCGATTTTTCTTTCATGTCAAATCATGTTCCAATTAATTTTCCTTAGTTTTGTTTCATGCTATTTATTCTGTCATTCTTTTTAAGATCCGTTGTGTATACAAATCTGTGAAATCGACAAAATTGACAATGTTTGATTTTATTAAAGGATTCCACCATGATTCTTCATATTCAGGAACATCAGAATATTTAATTGCATATACCAAATTGCCAATTGTAAAAAACCACTTTGCTTTAATTATTGTACTTCTCCCTTTCCTAAATAGGCAGTCAAGTTCAGGAGAATTTAACTTTAGTTTCCCATTTAAATTAAATCTATGAAATCCAAAACAAATTGATATTTTGATGAAGCTAAGTAGGATGGGCTTTGCCCATCACAATGCAGCCTAACAGCGCCAAAGTTTTTAAAATTTAGTAGCCCTGTATTTTGAAAACTGAAAATAGAAATTAAGTTCATGACTTTGAGGTCAAAGCATCAAAATGATGGGCAGAGCCCATCCTACGAGATTGCAAAAGGCGGCCTACTTTGGGCGGGAACGAAAAAAACCGTCATACCGGCGAAGGCCGGTATCTAGCGTCTTTCTGTGGATGGTTCAGGGCCTGACCATTTTAAAAAATCCAGTTTTGTAATGTGATTAAAAAGGATTCTCTATCATTTACACCATTTATAAGGCATTTCCAGATTTCTAACCCGCCCGAGGGCGACGGATAATGAGCTAATTAGGATGGGCTTTGCCCATCATAATGCAGCCTAACAACGCCAAAGTTTTAAAATTTAGCAGCCCTGTATTTTGAAAACTGAAAATAGAAATTAAGTTCATGACTTTGAGGTCAAAGCAGCAAAATGATGGGCAGAGCCCATCCTACGATACTATTGGCATCATCAATACAAATGGATTCAATCTCTTATTGTTTGTCAAATTGTTAGGCGACCTATAGCGCCATTGTATTTGAAATAATCCTCATCTAGAATAAATGAGCAAGTAGGGCTTATTGCACTTTTAAACAAGTAAACGACTAACTAGAACTATGATTATTGACCTCCGCGATTACACACTAAAACCAAACACAAGAGATCAGTTTATCGAGCGTTGTGAAACCTTAATATTCCCAGAACAAAAACGCCTAGGGGCAACTATTTTAGGTACTTTTCTCGATGCCAATAATCCAAGTGCTATTGTATGGTTACGTGCCATGCCAGACATGGCAGAGCGCAAACGAATTCTTACAGCATTCTATTCCAAAGGTGAGGTTTGGAAAGCAAACCGCAAAGAAGTTAATTCTTGGATAGTCGATAGTGACAATGTGTTACTGGTCAAACCTGTTTCAGAGATGATGACATCCACAGCGGTTAATTCGTTTGTGGTTATGTATACCTGCCTAAGAAGTGAACCGTTTAATATAGACGAGGAGCTTGATGAAGCCTCCAAGGCAATCATCGATGTTGGAGGTCACTTGTTAGTAAACCTTGTTACTGATCCCAGTAAGAATAACTATCCACTACACCCAATTCGTACTGGTGAATTTGGTTTTGTATTGTTTGCAAGCTTCGATCCCAAGCTTTATCAACCTATTGAGTTCACCTCAGTCGAAGAGCGCAAACTGATCCCCACTCAGCAATCATGGTTACGCTGAGATGGGTTTAAGGTGTTTTGATTCAAAGTTAATCACCTTGATTTTGTGAAATTCTGCAACATTTCTATATTAGCTGTCGTTTGATTATCGTAAAGATTATGTTTATTGTAAGAATCGTGGAACCCTTGAAATGTGGGTAAATTCAAATTAAGCCAAGTAGGATGGGCTTTGCCCATCACAATGCAGCCTAACAGCGCACAAGTTTTTAAAATTTAGTAGCTCTGTTTTTTTTAAAACTGAAAATAGAATTTAAGTTCATGACTTTGAGGTCAAAGCATCAGAATGATGGGCGGAGCCCATCCTACGAGATTGCAAAAGGCGGCCTACTTTGGGCGGGAACGAAAAAAACCGTCATACCGGCGAAGGCCGGTATCTAGCGTCTTTCTGTGGGTGGTTCAGGGCCTGACCATTTTAAAAATCCAGTATTGTAATGAGATTAAAATGGATCCCCGGGTCTCAATCAGATTGTTTAGTTTTGGATTAACCTAAGTGCATACCAATTAAAAAGTAATATACATATTTACTGCCCACCCGAGGCAGAAATTGATCCAGTCAATTTTCTGCATTCACCACATCCATGTGGCTCGACGACGGATACTGAGATGCTGAGATAAATGAGACATTAATATCTCTATGCATTACCCTAGAGCGTGGGAACGAGCATAAAATAAATATACTACAACAACATCGAAAAAAGTTCTGGTTGATCATTGAGATAATCATTAAAAAACCCACCTGTTTTCATGCGTTGTAACAGGGGTTGGAAATCATCAGATACTTTCAATTCAATACCGACCACGGCTGGCCCATGTTCTCGATTGTGTTTTTTCTGGTATTGGAAATAGGTGATGTCATCAGTGGGCCCTAATACATCAGCCACGAATTCTTTCAAAGCGCCCGCGCGTTGTGGAAAGCGGACCAAAAAGTAATGTTTAAGACCGTTGAATAACAAGGCACGTTCCCGAATTTCTTCAATTCGAGTGATGTCATTGTTACTGCCGCTGAGTACACACACCACCTTTTTTCCTTTGATTTGCTTGGCATATTGTTCTAAGCCAGCCAAAGACAATGCCCCTGCCGGCTCCACCACGATGGCATCTTTGTTATAAAGATTCAGTATGGTTTGGCAAATCAGTCCATCAGGCACACTGATGACATCATCGAGTAAGTCACGACAGATTGCAAAAGTGTGTTGGCCCACTTGTTGTACCGCTGCGCCATCAACAAATCGATCAATCACTTCTAATTTGGTGTTATATCCAACTTGTAATGCCGCTGTCATTGAAGCGGCTCCTGCCGGTTCTACCCCAATTATTTTTGTCTTTGGTGAATATGATTTGAAGACATTGAGTATGCCTGAGGCCAATCCACCTCCACCTATAGGAACAAACACATAATCGATTTGATCCTGACATTGAGCCAGTATTTCGGTTGCTATGGTTGCTTGTCCGGCAATGATCTCCGGATCATCAAATGGATGAATGAATGGAAAGTTTTTTTCTTCACTGAGCAACAAGGCTTGTTGTTGTGCTTCATCAAAAGTGTCGCCAACTAACACGACTTTCACTTGGTCGCCGCCAAACATATTTACCTGATCAACTTTTTGTTGGGGAGTGGTTACCGGCATATAAACAGCCGCTTTGACACCCAAAGTACGACAAGTCAGCGCCACTCCTTGAGCATGGTTACCTGCACTGGCACAAACCACATGTTGTAAATCTGAATCAGATTCTAATAAACTGGCTATCTTGTTGTAAGCACCACGGATTTTATAGGACCGCACTGTTTGTAGATCTTCGCGTTTCAATAAAATTTCAGCACCCAAGTAGTCACTGTAAGTCAAATTAAGTAACAAAGGTGTTTCGTTAACCACGCCCTTGAGGCGCTTGATGGCGGCTTTAACATCGATGAATGGTTTGTATTTATTTTTTAGTTTAACTGCTGTCACTTGTTAATCCTGTCATCCGTCATTCCCGAGAAGGCGTGATCCTTGTAAAAAAATCAAGTTAATCTCAACATACAGAAGATTCCCGCCTTCGCGGGAATGACGTTGATTTATATTTGGTAGATACTCAACCATTCTCAGGTCTGAGTTTTCTGACTTGTTGACCGGTTTGCCATATTTCTGAATTGCGCAAAGCTTCCAACTCCTGATCCAACTTCTCACGATAGTCAGGTTTTTGATTCGCTTCAATCACCACCCTTGCCTCTTCACCACTGGCTACAGAAGCATAGAGTTCTTCGAATAAAGGGG
>JBPOFV010000121.1:0-6323 GCA_051252335.1 Marinicella sp.
CTTTGGTGGTGAAGCGGTCTATCAGTGGTGTGACTTCGTTGTTTAACAACCAATTCAAAAAGTCATGGTGTCCTGTGGCTGGATCTGTAAAGACAAACCTAAAGACAGAATTGGCAGGCTGTGACGGGTAATTTTGAACTTTTTTCTCGTCTTCAGCGCTCAATAAATTGAGTGCTTTTGGTTGCGGTGGTTCAATCACCGAAAAATGTTGCCATGCTTGTTCATAGTCTGCTTTGGCATCAAATAATAATCCAGCGTATAAGTGCATCAGTTGATTGAATTCTTTGACTTGTTTGTCCGGGTCAATCGATTCAATCAAAGCCAAGGCTTCATCGTATTGACCTAATTGAGAACAGGCATTTAGCTTGAGCTTAATGGCTGTGTTGTGATCTTGCTTTTGGGCCAGGATTGGGTCCAGTTTATGGATGGTATCTTGGAATTCACCCGCTGAGTATTGACACTCAGCTTGCATGATGAGTGACTGATCATAAAAAGGACTGTCTTTGTTAATCCTTTGATAGGTCTTAATTGCTACTGGGAAGTTGGCATTGACTTGATGAATTTGCCCCAGCATCATCAAGGCCCTCGGGTTATCACCTCGTTTCAAAATTTCATTCAATACTGCCATCGCTGAATTAGGTTGCAGATTCCCGGCATATGCTTGAGCCAATGCCATCAACCAACTGGGGTAGGCCAATCCAGATTGACAAACGGGCGTTAAGTATCGTATGGCATCCTGGTGGTTGTTGCTTTTGGCGTATAACAATCCCAAAGCTGCCATTAATTCAGGCAATTGAATTTTTTCATTCAACATTTCACCAATCAATTCTGATGCATGTTCTGGATCGCTGTTAAGCAAACTGATGGCCAGATAAGCCTTTGCTACTTGGTTGTTGGGTTCATCTTCTAATAATTTCTTAAAGTATAGTTCTGCAAAGCCATCTTCACCTTGTTCCAATTTCATGATGCCCATTTGCAATTTAACTTGAGGGTCTGCAGGATACTGCAATTCTGCTTCTTGTAATTGGTCAGTTGCGGCCGCATAGTCACCCTCTAATAGCATGAGTTTAGAAAGTTTAATGATGGCAGGGATGCCGTCACTGTGAACCTTCAATGCCAGGTGGTAGTTTTCTTTGGCCTTCTGTGATTCATTTTTAATGGCATATATATCACCAACTGCAACATAAGAAAAAAATAAATTTGGATTTTCTTTGAGTGACCTTTTAAAGGCTTTTAAGGCGTCATCAATATGGCGGTTGGCTAATAGCATCTGCCCTTTGAATTGTTGGTATCGATCCGAATTGGGCACCAGCTTGACGGCTTCTTTGGCATGTACCAAGGCTTGTTCAAGGTCATTGATTCGACTGTTGGCATGGGCCAATCCAAAATGAGCTTCATCATTATTGGGATCGTCATTAAGTAATTCTTGATAACCTTTAATGGCGGCTTCAAATTGGCCTTGGTTATGTAATGTTTTGATGTCTTCAATTTGGCTCATTTATTTATCTCTTCAATTATATGGTCTTCAATCCATGACCTCATTTTCCACCCTTGCACAAAACCACAATGCCCACCATGGGCTGTGGTCAATAGTTTAATCTGAGGTAAGCGGTCAATTGTACTAAAATCTGCGAAAGGAATCACGGGATCATCCCATGCAGTAATCACATGTGTTGGGCAGTTGATAGATTTAATCACATCTGGAGTAATGGAATAGCCTGCAAAATAGTCATCTGTGCTGCTGTATTCAGTGTGATCTAATATCAACATTTGGGTCAAGCGTTCTAAATTTTCTTCTGCTTGCCATCTTTGATCATCGAAAATATGTGGGAATAACTTATTTTTAATGTGTAATGATCTTTTCCATTTCTTTAAAAAATATGTGTTATACAGTTTTGAACCATGAATAGCGTCCATAGAGTTCTTGGGAATCAAAGGCGGTGACACCGCAAATACATGTTCAAAGCTGAGACCTGCATCTTTGGCTCTTGATGCGATACGCAGTGAAAAATTGGCACCCAATGAAAAGCCACATAGGATGAACTTCTTGGTGGGAAATTGTGCTTGGATGTCTTGTACAGCATGGACCACTTCTTCGATTCTGCAAGAATGAAAAAGGTCTTCGTTCAAATGATGTGACTCGCCGTGATCACGTAAATTTAACCGGTAAATGTCCAAGCCTTCAGCATACAAGGTATTGGCCAAAAGTTGAATGTAGGTTGATTGTGAACTGCCTTCCCAGCCATGTATCAGAATGGCTACAGTATCGGAATCCTCTGTATTGGCCGTGTAGTGACCCAATAATGTGGCCATCGGATTGACTAATTCCTGGGCCACTTGGTTTTCCAGCACGGGATTATTTTTTCTTAATCGCAGCAACCGAATTTTTGAACTGGCCAATACAGATTGTAAATGTTTGTTTTTAGGCCTGATCGGGGGCTGACATATAATCATTTTTCAGCAACTCCTGTTCTACATAAGACCTGGCTTTGATGGTCAGCGCTCTGGTTCCTTGCTCATAATCTGTGACCAATTCACCACAATGTATTTCTACCCTTGAATTGGGTAAGCTTAATATTCTCCATACATGAGTGATAAAGAATTCATTGTTTAGAAAGCCCACTTGATCATTGCGGCTACCATCAGCTTTGATGAATTTTATGGCTACCGGGAAAATAGGTGTTTGGGTCTCAACGGCTGCGTGAATCAATTGGCGGTGAAAGGTTCGTAAATAACTGCCATCAGTCACTGTTCCTTCAGGAAAAATAGCCACTGAACGACCATTTTTTAAACGGGTTTTAATTTGGTTCAATACCCCCTTGCGAGATTCTGCACTGCCTCTTTTTAAAAACATGGTATCAGCAATTAAAGTAACCCAGCCTAAAATAGGCCAATATTTAATTTCACTTTTGGCCACGAAACCGGCCAACATCAAAGAATGAATGATTGGGATGTCTAACCAGGAAACGTGATTGGCCACCAACAACACAGGAGACTGCGGTTTTACACCATGAACATACACTTTGATGCCACAAATAAAACAAACCAAACGTGACCAATAGATTAAAATAAATTCACTGGTGTTGTGGTTGCGAAATAATTTAGCTAACAATACACTGAAAATCACGAACGGTAGGACGAATACAAAAGCCAAGACAAAGGCAATGATTCGCGCTAAAAATCGCAAGATGTGAATGATCGTTTTCAAATGTATAGGTTATCGGGAAATAGACAAGCCGAACATTATAAGAGAAAAGGCATTTTTTTGCATTCAACCTGAGTATTTTTCACAGTTCCATCAATTCTCGTGGTGATTGTGTTAATTGAAGTAATCCATCATCAGTAAGCACCACATCATCTTCAATGCGCACGCCACCCCAGCCTGGGATGTAGATACCTGGCTCTATGGTGATCACGGTATGCTTTTTGATGGCTAAATCTTGGCCCATACCCATCAGAGGTAATTCATGTAAATCCAGACCTAAACCATGACCTAATCCTTCTCCTTGATAGGCAGCATAAGGGCTTTGGTCGAGAATGCCTTTGGCTATTTGATGTAACTCATTGCCAGAAATGCCAATTGTTAATGCATCCATGGCAGCCTGTTGAGCAGATAATACGGTTTGGTAAATTTCTTTTTGTTTTGCATCTGCTTGTCCCAGGATAAAGGTACGGGTCATGTCAGAGTGGTAACCATTGATCGTGGCGCCAAAGTCAATCAACAATAAATCACCTGCTGCTAGTTTCTTGTCTCCAGGAATTCCATGCGGTAAGGCACTGCGTTCAGCAGCCAACATAATGGTATTGAATGAAGGTTCTTCAGAGCCAAGTAACGCCATTTGGTATTCTAATTCAATGGCTAACTCGCGTTCGGTGATACCAACTTTGATTGAACGAATTAACTCAGCCAAAGCCTGATCAGCTATTTTGGCCGCTGATTGGATTGAGTTTATTTCACTGACATCTTTGGTGTAACGTAAATCCTCAACCCAACGTGAAACAGGCAGGCTGACAATCTCGCCCCAATCTTGAGTCATGTTCAACCAAGCTCCATGGCTGATGTGATCAGCTTCAAAAGACAGGGTTTTTACGGCATGTTTGCTACATAATTCAGCAATCAATGCAGCTAAACTTTGCTTGATTCGATCACGACAAATTACGGTAAAATCACAAGCTTGTTCCTTGGCTTGTTCGAAATATCGATAATCAGTCAATAAATAAGCTTCATCAGGCATGATCAGAGCGGTTGCAGCATGACCAGTAAAACCACTGAGGTATGTTATGTTGTGATCATAAAAGACCAATATGGCATCAATTTGTTCTTGTTTTAATCGCAGGCTAATCTGTGCTAATCGACTCGTCATATCAGTTCACTGTAAGGCTAATGTAGAAAATTAATTGTACAAGTAAAATTCACCTCACTATAATGTTTTTTTATCTCACAACTGGTGAAGACATGACCCTAGGCGTCGGTGGCAGCAATGCCGAAACAGAGTTGGGGAAACTCAAGAACATGGCGGCACAAAGCCAGCCTATTCAAATGGCCGAATACCAACAACGCATAACTGCTGCAACAGCTCAAATGAAACACCTGGGCTGGGATGCCATGTACATCCATGCGGGTACCAATTTAAGTTATTTTACCGGTACAGTCTGGCATCCAAGTGAGCGCATGGTTGGCGCTTTATTAACAGCAGATGGGGTTTTAGAGTACATCGCGCCCCATTTTGAAATAGGGACTTTACAAGGATTTATGCAGTTCAAAGGTGCCGTGAATGGTTGGCAAGAACATGAAAGCCCATACCAGGTATTAACCCATTGCTGTGAAAAGTATGCGGTGAAAACCTTGGGCATAGATGAATCATTGCCGTTTTTCATGTTTGATGCATTGCGAATTGCCAGTCCAAATGTGGTGTTTGAAAATGGTCAACTTGTCAGCCAGCATGTTCGCAGTCGTAAATCCGAGCATGAATTAAGTTTGTTACAAACTGCGAAGAATATGACACTGGAAGTACATAAAGCGGCCGCGAGGATTTTGCGTGAGGGTATCAGCACTGGTGAAGTGAAGCAGTTTATTCATCAAGCACACCAAGCAGTTGGCGCACCGAAAGGCTCGTATTTTTGTATTGTGCTTTTTGGCGAAGACACCGCCTATCCACATGGTGTCAAAAACCCAAAAACATTAGAAAACAATGACATGGTGTTGATCGATACTGGATGTGAAATTGAACGTTATAAATCTGACATCACCCGCAGTTATGTCTTTGGCCAGCCGACAGCTCGGCATGAAGCCATTTGGAACGCAGAAAAAACCGCTCAGGCTGCGGCCTTCACTGCTGCCCAATTAGGAGTGGCTTGCGAAGTTGCAGACTTGGCTGCCCGATCATATTTGGCCTCACTAGGCTTTGGGCCAGAATACCAAACACCGGGTTTACCGCACAGAACAGGTCATGGTATTGGTTTGGATATTCATGAAGGGCCCTACTTAGTCAAGGGTGATAAGACTCCACTAGATGTGGGTATGTGTTTCAGTAATGAACCGATGTTGTGTGTGCCAGGTGAGTTTGGCGTCAGGTTAGAAGATCATTTTTACATGACCCCAACAGGACCCAAATGGTTTACTGAGCCGTCTTATTCAATTGATGACCCGTTTGGCTATGAGGCATAACATGAAGCTACATATTTTGGGTATCTGCGGTACATTTATGGGCGGCATCGCAGCCATAGCCAAAGCACTGGGGCATGAAGTCACAGGGTCAGATAAAAATGTTTATCCACCCATGAGTGACCAACTGGCAAGATTGGGAGTAACAATTCATCAAGGCTATGATGCTAAACCGTTACAGCAAAAAGATTTGGAGCAAGTGGTGGTAGGCAATGTCATGACTCGAGGCATGGAAGCCATTGAACATTTACTGCAAAACAGCATACCTTACACGTCAGGCCCCCAATGGTTGGGCGAGCAGGTTTTAAGGCAGAAACAGGTTTATGCCGTGGCCGGCACTCATGGTAAAACCACCACGGCATCCATGTTGGCTTGGATCTTAGAGGACCAAGGTGTGAATCCGGGGTTTTTGATTGGTGGTGTTTGTCATCATTTCCCACAGTCCGCTAGGGTTACTGACAATCAAGCTTTTGTGATTGAAGCCGATGAATATGATTCGGCTTTTTTTGATAAGCGGTCAAAATTTGTGCATTATCACAGTGATGTGGTGATCTTAAATAATTTAGAGTTTGATCATGCCGATATTTTTACAGATTTAGCCGCGATCAAAACTCAATTTCATCACTTGATCAGAACCATTCCGCACAATGGACAAATC
>JBPOFV010000122.1:0-6296 GCA_051252335.1 Marinicella sp.
GTATTGGCAGGATCCAAAATATCAGAAAGTTGACCCGATGAACCACCTATGTTACTGGTCAAACTGAAACTGGGAAGCTTTGCTGCTTTGGCTTGGTTAACATTGTTAAAGGCAGCAGCAACACGCCTTTCAGCCGCTGCGACATCAGGCCGTCGCTCCAGCACCTCTGATGGTAATCCTGCTTCAGGCAGTTCTGGTGCAACAGGTAGGTTTTCGGTGAGCTCAAGCTCAGTACTTGGGTATCTTCCCATCAACACTTCAAGTGCCCTGATGGCATTGTTTTTTCCATTAGCAACGGTTTCAAGTTGTTCTTGAATTGAAGCCAAATCTGTTTGGATCAGAGCGACATCCTGAGCTGAAGCAGCACCATTTTTATATTTCACATCAACGATTCTGGCTCGTTCTTTGGTGTCATCAAAAACACTTTGCGTCAAGCTCATTTGCAATTGAGCTTCGATTGCGGTTAAGTATGCTTTGGTGACGGCTGCTGCTAATGATTCTTTGGCAAATTCAAAATCCAATGCTGAGGCTTGAGCGCTGGCTTCCGCAGCCATGGCACCAGACTTTATCCGTCCCCAAATATCCAACTCCCAACTGACTTGGGCCCCAACGCTATAACTGTTACTGGCCCCTGATTGACCAGTGAAATTGCCTGAATTGGTATTTCCAGCACTTAAACCCAAATTAGGCTTCAGAGAAGCACCTGCTTGTTTGGCCAAAGCCCAAGACCTGTCAACATTAGCCGCTGCAGCAGTTAAATCCTTATTATTAGTCAAAGCTTCTTTAATGTATCCAGACAGTCGTGGATCGTTGAATCGATCTGACCAATTTATATTAAATTGATCATTGGATGCAGTGACAGCCCATTGATCATTCATCTGAGGAATTTCAGCTCTTGTGGCACTTTTAACTTCCTTATTGGTTGTGGTTGTTGCACATGAGGTCAATACAACAATTGAAGATAACAGTAAAAGTGTTTTATTAAACATGGCTGGTTTCTCCCGATTTTATTTTAAAGAACACACTATAGAAGATAGGCACAACTATAAGTGTTAAGACGGTTGCAAAGGATAATCCAAACACCATCACCACTGCCATTGACTGGAAGAAAGCATCAGAGAATAGGGGGATAACACCCAACACTGTAGTGAGTGTGCCCATCATCACGGGCCTTAGCCTGCTGGCTGCAGAGTCAATCACCGCATCAAGCCTGGCTTTTCCTTGTTTTATTTCCAAATCCATCTGATCTACCAAAACGATGGCGTTTTTAATCAACAATCCTGAGAGTGAGAGAACACCTAAAATTCCCATGAATTCCATAGGGATTTGAGTGATTACCAGACCCCATACCACACCGATGATGGCCAATGGTACCGCTAACCAAATAACCACCGTTTGTTTAACCGCATTAAACAATACTAAAACAATGAGCACCATCACTAGAAAGCCCATAGGAATGGTGGATGCCAGGTTTTCATTTGACTCAGCTGAATCACCATATTCACCATTCCATTCAAGGTTATACCCCGGAGGCAATTCAATGGCTTCAATGGCAGGTCTGATTCTTTCAAGTAATTCAGAGGCATAGGCACCAGGCAAAGGATCAGATTGAGCCGTGATGGTCCAAATGCGATCTTCGGTTTTCAAAAGACCGTTACGCCACTGTGTCTGAAATCCCGTTGTAACCTGTCTGATTGGAATGAGTTGACCTGTTGTTGAACTCATTACCAATACATCTTGGATACTATTTATGCCACTGCGTTCGCTTACAGGTGCTCTGGAAATGATAGGTATAACATCATCATTTTCACGGTATGCGCCAATGGTTCGTCCTGAAAAGTTATTGGCTAAGGCCATGGCTAAATCTTCTCTAGAAACCCCAGATGCCCGTCCAGCAGATTCTGAGTATAACGGTTCAATATACGGTACCTTTTGACGCCAATTATCCTTGATGGAAATAGCACCACCATCATCCAGCATGATTCTTTTGGCTTGGTCAGCCAACCCTCTTAAAACCAATGGATCTGATCCCTTGAAAGTCGCTTCAATTTTAGAGCCGCCACCGGGCCCTAAAACAAAGCGCCAAACTTTAGCTTGGGCATTGATGAAGTTCTCATCAATGTAATTTTGTATTTGAGGAATCATGCCATCCAACTCATGGTAATCATCCACTCGGAGCATGATCTGAGCATAGGCTGAATTGGGCGATTCAGGTGAATAAACCAACATGTACCTGATGCCACCGGAACCAATGAAAGTGTTAACCGCATTCACACCTTCAATCTCACTGACAAAAGATTCGATTTCAAGTATGTCTGCTTCAGTCACTTCGATGTCTGTGCCTTGAGGCAGCCAATAATCAATCACCAATTGTGGTGTGGTTGAGGCTGGGAAAAAGCCTTGCTTAACAAATTTAAATCCCCAAGCAGATACCATAAACAATGTGATAATTGCTATGAGGAAGGCCCAACGTAATCTCAGTGCCATGTACATAAACTTTTTATAAGCATTCAAAAAACCGCCTGTTTTCTCTGTACCCTCAGAAGTGCTGTTGCGTTCTTTGAACAACATGTGGCAAAACAGGGGAGTGAGGGTAATGGCAAATATCCAGCTAAATAGCAGGGAAATCATAATCACCCAGAATAAGTGGCCAGTGTATTCAGCCGTGCTTCCAGGCGCAAACCCAATGGGAGCGAATGCAACTATGCCGACTAAGGTACCTCCAAGTAAAGGCCATTTGGTTTGGCTAACTATTTCTTTGGCTATATCCAGTTTTTTACGACCTTTTTGAACCCCAACCAGAATGCCTTCTGTTACAACTATGGCGTTATCCACCATCATACCCAAGGCTATGATCAAGGCACCCAAAGAAATTCTGTGCATCGGAATATTGACCAAGTTCATGGTGGCCAATGTAGCAAATATAGTAAGTAGTAGGATAGCTCCTATGACCATCGCTGATTTGAAGCCCATAAATATTAGCAGGGTAACGATTACAATTACCAATGCAGCAATGACATTAATAACGAAATCTTGAACTGCTAAGTCAACCACTTTGCCTTGGTGGTAATATTCATGGATTTCAATGCCTAGAGGTTGTAATGATTCAAGGCTGGCTATTTTTTCATCCACAGCCTGACCAATCTTAACCACGTTTGCACCAGCTACAGTTGAGACACCCATGGCAATAGCAGGTTTACCGTTGTACCTGACAATATTGCTTTCAGGTGTTTTATAGTCCCGATAAACATTGGCAATATCTTTTAAATAAATGACCTTGCCATCTTGGGCATCAGACACCAAAAGATTTTCAATAGAGGCCACCGAATCAATGGCGCCACTTGGGTCAATAATCAATCGTTGCCCATTAATTTCAACATTGCCTGCAGAAACCACAGCATTTTGCTGAGAAAGTGTATTGTAGATGTTGGAAATTGAAGCACCCACACCAAGCGCATTGCTGCGGGATATTTCTACATAGATTGCTTCTTCTTTTTCACCTTTGAAATCAACTCTTGCAACTCCTTCAACCTGAAGTATTTCACTTTGTGCAGTTTTGGCAAAAGCCCTGAGTTCCCTTGGCGTATAACCTTCACCAGTGATGAAATAATACATGCCGAAAACATCACCGAAATCATCGAAGACCATTGATTCACCCGTACCCTGGGGAAGTCGAATTTGGGTATCGCTGACTTTGTTTCTTAATTTACTCCAAACGGATTGTAATTCTGATTTTGTTTTAGAGAATTCATATTTAACCTCAACTTGGATTTCAGAGTTGCCGGCAGATGATGTGGATTTAATAACATCCACTTCCGCCAGTTGTTGAATGGCTTTTTCTAATGGATTGGTAACTTCCTGTGCCACCTCCTCAGGGCTGGCACCAGGGTACTGCGTGTTTATCATGGCTACCCTGATGATGAATTCAGGATCTTCAAAACGGGGCATGTCTTTATAAGCAGACCAGCCAGCAAACAAAGAGAATAAGATGACCAGCGTGCTCAGTATTTTATTTCTTATAGAAAATTCAGCGATATTCATGGCATTTAGCTCCTGTAAGAAATTATTGTTCAATCCATTTTTTAACCTTCATGCCTTCAGCTAAGTAAGCACTCCCAGAGGCTGCGATCACATCGTCAACCTGCAAGCCATCTATAACAGGTATCATTGCACCAACTGCTGTTCTGATATCGATATCTTTGCGAGAAACTGTCATGCTACTTTGATCTATCAACCATACATATGATTGATCACCTGAAGACTGAATCGAGCTCATAGGAACCAGGATGGATTTAGAGCTGTTATCTTTATCTGCAGAAACAACAGTTAAATTACCATTCATGCCAGGCAAAATAAGGGCATCTGTGGGCGCGTCAAACTTAAACTTAACCAAATAAGTTTGGGTGGTTGCATCAGCTGCCAACTCGATTTCTTTAAAACTTGCCGGTAGTTCCAATCCTGGTACTGAGTCAAATGTAATGGTTGCACTGACAATATCACTACCAGGAGAGCGAGATAATACAGAAGCTGGTATGTTGACATTGGCCTCCAGCGCTTTTTCGTTGATGATTGTTACTACTGTGGCCAACGGCTGTATGTTCTGAAACTTTTCTACTGCAACGCTTGATACCACACCTGAATAAGGTGCTGTGAGAACTGTGTCATCAAGTGCCTCTCTGGCCGTATCTAATTGTGCTTTGAACACATCTAACTGGGATTTACGTTGTTCAACAACGTTCTTGGCGATTGCATCTTGAGTCAAAAGATTTTGACTTCTTTCGTATTCGGCCAGAGCATTGTCATATTGCGCTTTGACTGCGTTGTATTGATTACGGTAATCACTGTCATCTAATCGTGCGACCACTTGACCTTCAACCACTTCGTCTGATTCATTCAAATCAAATTCAATAATTTGTCCTGCAACTTGAAACGACAGTTCGGACGTGTTTGCTGCAGTGACCGTTGCTGGAAACTGTGAAGTTTTTTGCTCACTTGATTCTGTGACCCCAAAGAATTTAATGGGTCTGACAGTTGGCTCTAATGGAGTATCTTGTTCTTCTTGGCAACCAATTAAAGTACTAAAAGCAATCAATGAAATGATCAATTTTATTTTATTCGTGTTCATGATTAATAATCTCGGTTAAGTGAGTATTTTTTATTTAGCGATTATTCCTTATTATGCCAGAATCATTCCATTTTAATAATAATTATTGACTTTGGTTTCGCAAATTTACTTATTAGATTCTCAATGTATATATTAAAAAAACAAAAAATAAGAATGTTATAATTATTCAACAAAAATGACATAAATCTCACAAACTGGAATATTGAAATGAAAAAAGGCATCACATTCACAATAGTTTTCATGGGTTTGGTACTCTGTGCTGTTTCTATAGCTGCTGATAAAGACTTCCCAATAATTATTGCAACAACCACGCCTGCACCTCAAGTGCCGCCACCCATTACACGTGATCACCCTGCTAAGGTGGTTGTTAACATGGAAACTGTTGAATTGGTGGGTCAATTAGCTGACGGTGTAGACTATACTTTTTGGACTTTTGACAGCACAGTTCCTGGTAGTTTTATCAGGGTTCGTGAAGGGGATACCATTGAGTTTAATTTGGCCAACCACCCCAGCAGTAAAATGCCTCATAACATTGATCTTCATGCGGTGACAGGGCCAGGTGGTGGGGCTACATCATCATTCACAGCTCCCGGTCATGCCTCCAAGTTTACTTTCAAAGCCATGAATCCAGGTTTGTACGTTTATCATTGTGCAACAGCTCCGGTGGGTATGCATATTGCTAATGGTATGTATGGACTCATTCAGGTAGAGCCAGAAGGTGGACTGCCTCCAGTTGATAAAGAATTCTATGTGATGCAAAGTGAATTCTATACCAAAGGCCCTTATGGACAAGAAGGGTTGCAACCGTTTGATATGGCTAAAGCATTAACAGAAATTCCTGATTATGTGGTCTTTAATGGATCAGTCGGTGCGATGACAGGTGAAAATGCAGTCAAAGCCAAAGTGGGTGAGACGGTTCGTATGTTTGTCGGTAATGGTGGGCCCAACTTAGTTTCATCATTTCATGTGATTGGTGAAATATTTGATAAAGTCTATGTGGAAGGTGGCAGCTTAATTAATAACAATGTGCAATCAACTATGGTACCAGCGGGTGGTTCTGCAATCGTTGAATTCAAACTGGACGTACCTGGTGATTTTATTTTGGTCGATCATTCCATTTTCAGAGCGTTTAACAAAGGCGCTTTGGGCATCTTACAAGTCAGTGGTGGAG
>JBPOFV010000123.1:0-6210 GCA_051252335.1 Marinicella sp.
CTGTTACTTTTTATTACCTCATTGTTTTGCATCATTTAATGGGCTATATGGTGTTCCAATATCAAAACGCTTTGGGTTACAGCGCTCGCCTGCAAGATGATTCCAATAAAAGGCGCAATGAACATACCATCGCCTTGGCTAAAATTTCAGCTTTCATCAAAGAGGGTGACTTTTATGAGGCCACCGACTTGTTGGAAGAACAAGTGCATATGAATGCTGATAACTTATCCTTAAATTCTCAGTATTTCGAATTGCTGCTATCTACAAAAAACAGAAGCAAGCTAACAACATTTTTACCCAAGTATTTCAAACTGCTAGATAATCAGACACGACATGATTTAATCAGTCGAAATTACAAAAGAATGGTCTTGAAAATCCCTGAGTTTGAGATAGCAGATCCGGCTTTAAAATTACATATTTCCCAAGCCTGTTTTGATTTAAATGACCCCAAAGTTGCCATCAAATTACTTAATGGCATACAGAAAAAACACCCGGAATTTAAAGACCTGATACCGGCTTTGGCACTGCTGGCCGATGCACTGGATGAATACCCCAAATATGCTGTTCATGCAACTGCCTGTCGTAAAATGATCAGTCGTTTAAGTAACAGCCAATAAAGCACATCAAAATGTTGTCATTGAAATAATTTCAAGTCTTGGGTGATTTTAAAAAAATGTGTTCGCTGAGCGGGCCGAAGTGGATTCATCAGTAAACATCAATTGAATGTAACCAAGGCCTCGCTTCGTTCAGCCAGCGTAAATGCCAATCAAATCACTTCAGCGACTTCTTAAAGAACCATGCGGTAACCACTGCTGCAATCAATGCGGAATTCGGTGTCCAGTTGAACCAAGTGCTGGTTTCATCTAGACTGTAAAGCAGTGCAGTGGTAATCAAGCCACCAACTGTCAGTAGGGTATAACGATTCTTTTTGCTTTCATTCAGTTGAGCTTGTTGTTCAGCTTGTTGAGCCAGTTTCAAATGCCTGGGTAACGGTTTGACTTGAAGGCTCAGTAGTTGGTGGACCAAGGTTGGAAGCTCTGCAGCTTGTTCAATCCATTTGGGTATACTTTCCTTCAGTTTTTCCATTGATTGTTGTGGACCATAATGTTCTTTCATGATGTCACGCAATATGGGTTCTGATAACTGCCAAATATCTAGCTGTGGATACAGTTGTCGCCCCAATCCTTCAATATTTAACAAAGTTTTTTGTAACAATATCAATTCAGGCTGCACAATGAGTTTAAAGCGTTTGGCCATTTGAAAAGTTTTCAGCATCACTTCACCGAAAGAAATTTCCTCTATGGGGCGCGCCATATAGGGTTCACAAATGGTGCGTGTGGCAGATTCTAAATCTTCTAAGTTGGTGTCAGCTGGAACCCAGCCGGCTTCTATGTGTAGTTCAGCTACCCGACGATAATCTTGTTTGAAAAAAGCCATGAAGTTATTGGCTAAATCCACACGGTGTCCTTTAGGCAATGAACCACAAATACCAAAATCCAATAAGATGATTTGTGGGTCCTCAGGATTTTCAGTACTGATGAAGATGTTGCCAGGGTGCATATCAGCATGGAAAAAATTATCCCTGAATACTTGGGTGTAGAATAATTTGATGCCCTTTTCAGCTAAGGCCTGAAGGTTGATATTGGCTTTTTTTAATTGTTCAAAATCTTTGATCGAAATGCCATGAATTCGTTCTTGAACCATGACCTTTTCTTTACAAAAGTCCCAATAAATTTCAGGTATATACAAGTCTTTAGATTGTTTGAAGTTCTTTTTTAAGACCGACGCATTAGCAGCTTCTCGTTGCAGGTCCAATTCATCATAAATGGTTTTCTCAAATTCAGCCACAATTTCAGTGGGGTCAACCTGGACTCCTGGGTTCAAGTTTTTCTTGGCCCAGGCGGCCACTGAGTGCATCAAGGTAACATCTTTCTTTATTTTTTTCCCTATGCCAGGGCGCAATACTTTAATGACGACCTCATCACCATTTTTTAGCGTTGCTGCATGCACTTGTGCAATGGATGCAGAAGCCAGTGCGGTTTCATCAACATGAGCAAATTCATCCAATAAATTTCGAGGTAATTGGGCTTGAACGACTTCCTTGGCTTGTTCCCAAGTAATGGGTTCAACATCATCTTGCAGTTTTTCTAATGCTTGAGCAATTTCAACTGGTATTAAATCAGGTCTTGTGGATAAGGTTTGGCCCAACTTGATAAATATTGGGCCCAGTGATTCCAATGCGCCACGGACACGTTGTCCATCTGACATGTGTCTTAAACCTTTGGCACCTAAAGGTGAAAAGACTTTAGTCAGGATTAAAAGACTGAATTTTTTCCCTGCGATTAACTGAGGTATTCGATAAGAAGCCAAAGTATGGATGATTTTTATGAGTCGAAATAGATTCATCAGTTTTTTAAGTAAGCCGCAATTTTTCGTTCTAAGCGCACTGTATCGGATTTGATGTCATCAACTTGGTTCAAAAATGTTTCCATTTCAGCACCAGTTACCAACTCACGACTTTCTTCCAGTAAATAATCTTTACTGCTTGCTTGTATGGATTTAAGCAAGCCTTCGCTTGCTTTCTTGAGACCATTGAAAATTTGTGATACTTGATATCCTGGACCTTCACCCAATAAATCACACCAAGCATCTTCCCAATCTGGGTTGAGGTTTTTTAACAAGTCCGCAATAAATTGACCCGTACTGGCATCGCCATTGATGGTGACACCATCAAGGCCTGGTATGTGTTGTGCAGTACTCATGGCAAACAAGGCTGAGGGTTTACCACTGATGGTGGTGTCCACTTCTTGTTTGTTGTTGGTGCTTACCATGATGCCATCTGTTTGAATCAACAAAGTGATGGACTGGTCAATTGGTTGTATGTTCACTCGGATTTTTTTTCCAGCCATAGGTTTGAGCTTCTTCTTGGACTTTGTGTCATATTGCAGCATTTTTTGTAGTGCTGATGTCATGACTTTTGCCAACACAGAAGGCTGCTCTTGTTCTTGATTCAGTGCTTTGTTCACAGCTTCGGTCATAGTTTGTAGCCTTTGTGAATGGCAACGATTCCACCTGATAAGTTTTCATAGCTACACATTTCCATACCCGCTTTTTCGAACATACATTTAAGTGATTCTTGATCAGGATGTTGTTCGATGGATTCTACCAAATATTGATATGAATCCCTGTCATTGGCCACAAAATGGCCAATTTCTGGCAGTATTTTAAACGAATAAAACTCATAAAATTGCTTCAAAAGTCTATTGTTGACCTTGGAAAATTCTAATACCAGAGCTTTACCACTGGGCTTCAAAACACGGTGCATTTCATCCAAGGCTTGTTGTTTGTTGGTCACATTTCGCAGTCCAAATGCCATGGTGATTGCATCTATGGAGTTATCATCAAATGGTAATTGTTCGGCGTTCATTTGTATGCATTTAAAACGCCCCAAAAACCCCGCATCGATCATTCGATCATTGCCTACATCCAACATGGCTTGGTTAATGTCACCAATGATCACATGACCTTCGTCACCTATTTGAGGCATCAGTAACTTTGCTATGTCGCCAGTCCCACCAGCTAAATCTAAGACCAAATCACCTTGATGAATTCCACTGGTCGAAACAAAATGGCGTTTCCACAATCGATGGACACCGCCAGACATCATGTCATTCATTAAATCGTATTTAGCCGCTACAGAAGTAAATACTTTTCCCACCAGTTGTTCTTTTTCTTCAGAGGCCACTTCTTTAAATCCAAAATGTGTGGTTTTGTCATTCATCTGATTGATCCCCTGCGTTGTCTGGCTCTTTGGTCTCGAATAAGGCCCTTTTAAGTCGAATTAATGATGAAATGTCTTCCTCACCATGTCCTGCTTCCATCAACTGAGCATATTCTGTAATACTTTCTTCAATCAAAGGCATGACAGCACCTAATTCAGCCACAGTAGACTGGCATATTTTTAAGTCTTTGTGCAAAAGGTTTAACTTAAAACCAACATTGAATTCATTGTTGATCATGGTCTGTCCACGGTTATCTAAGAACCAATTTCCTGCCGCTCCGGCACTGAGCACTTCAATGGTTTTCTTTAAATCTAAATTACAGTTTTCAGCCATGGCCAAAGTAGAACAAACTGCTTGTGCAACACCTGCAACCAGTACTTGGTTGACTGCTTTGGTGGCTTGGCCTTGGCCAATACGGCCCATATGCGTAATTTGGCTGCCAATTGCCGCAAATATTTCCGAGGCTCTTTTATACTGTGAACGCTCAGCACCAACCATGATTGAAAGAGAACCTTTTTTCGCGCCTTCAACACCACCTGAAACCGGTGCATCAATAAAACCAACACCCACTGAAGCCAGGTCATCTGCCAATGTTCTGGCGGTGTTTGGGCTTACGGTAGAACAATCAATAACCACTGAACCAGGTTGTAGGTATGAAATAAAGTCATTGACCACTGATTTTAAATCATCGTCTGCTGCGACACAGGTTAAGACACAATCTGCCTGAGCGAACAGGGCTTCATCGTCCTCATATTCTTCAATATTAAGTTCATTCATCAAGGCCAAAGATTTGCCTTCGGTGCGGTTTTTTACGCCAATTAATAAACCATGGTCTTTTAAATTTCTGGCCATTGGTCGACCCATGGCACCTAAGCCATAGACAATAACTTTATTGAGTTTCACTTCGCTCATTATGGGTGGTTTTTAGTATTTATTAATTATCGCATTATAACCGATTTTTTAGTTTTCAACTGACGTGTAAAATTCAATCTCAGTAACTTTTTAATAATTGAATCGTTACCAATAAATGTAACTTCTTAAGCATACATTCACACCATATATGTGGGATTGGTTAATTTACAGTTGAGATTTTGACAAAACTCCCCATGTACTGTGGTTAAATTAACATTTTTCGAATGGGTATTATTATATGAGAACAATTCTTTCAATGCTTTGCATGTCGCTTTTAATCGCATGTACTCAGCCACAACAAGTTAAACAATCACCAGCAGATTCAGTACAGGTTGCTGATTCTCGAGTTTTTACACAGCCGTATGATATGCGAGAACTGGCAAACGGTTTAAAAGTGATCGTAGTTAAAACTGATTATCCAGGTGTTGTTTCATTACAATTACCCGTCCAAACAGGATCAAGAAATGAAGTTGAGCCGGGTAAGTCAGGTTTTGCTCATTTCTTTGAGCATATGATGTTTCGTGGCACTGAAAATTTCAGCCAAGAAGAATATGGCGCCATGTTGAAAGAAGTGGGTGCAGATCAAAATGCATACACCACAGATGATTACACCAATTACCATGTCACCTTCATCAATGAAGATTTAGAGCGTATGTTGATGTTGGAATCAGATCGATTTAAAAACCTCAAATTTTCAGAGGCACAATTCAAAACTGAAGCGCTGGCAGTGAAAGGTGAATATTTGAAGAACAGTGCCAGTCCATTCAGTCAACTGTTTGAAACTGTCAGAAAAAACGCCTTTAAAGAACACACTTATCGACACACAACCATGGGCTTTTTGGAAGACATTGAAGATATGCCAAATCAATTGGATTATTCATTAGAGTTTTTTGATCGTTGGTACCGCCCTGAAAAAACAGCCGTTATTGTGGTTGGAGATGTTGAGGTAGAAGAAACTCATGCTTTAGTTGAAAAGTATTTTGGTGACTGGGAACGTGGTAACTATACCGTTGATATTCCTGTTGAACCACCAGCAGTTGGCAGTCAATATCATCACATCAAATGGGATTCAGAAACACTACCAATGTTGGGCATGGTGTTCAGAGGAACGTCGGCAGACCCTTTGGTTAAAGACAAGTCAGCCATTGATATGATGGGTGAAATTTACTTTGGACAAAATTCAGATACTTACCAAGACCTAGTTGTCAGCAGACAACTTGCTGATGCCTTGTATTTTTATACACCTGACAGTAAAGACCCAGGATTAATTTACATTTTGGCGCGTCTTACATCAGTTGACAATTATGCAGCTGTGCAAGCCTCTTTAATGGATACTATTGTACGAGCACGTACGCAAACAGCTGACAACAATAAACTGGATGACATTAAGTCAGCAGCCCGTTATGGTTTTGCCAATGCATTGGATAATTCTGAAGCCATCGGGGATATGTTGGCCTCTGTGGTGCAATACAATCGTGATCCTGAATTTATCAACCAACAGTATGCACAATTAGAT
>JBPOFV010000124.1:0-6209 GCA_051252335.1 Marinicella sp.
AAAGAGGGTCGTTGATAAGGCCACCAGTTGTCACACAATATCCAGCCAACGCCAGCAACTGAAGTTTCAGGATCCACTATATAGTCAGGTCCTTGCCATGCTTTCAATGCGACTTTACCTAGGTTTTCATTGCCTAAACCGGCAATAAATTGGTGTATGCCGCCAGGTTGAATGGTTTCAGGTGTGATCAATTGAATATAACCTGGGTGTAAATTGATGCCCAATTCACTGTAATTTTCAGCATCTGGATCAGAACTCTGTCCTTGTTCACATAAGTATCGTATGGCAGATACTGGTCTGATGTAGTCGTACCAGCCTTTAACACTCCAGGCAGAAATAGCAGCATCATGCATGGTTCCACCTAAGGTCAGGTAGCTTTTAACTTCCCATTCTAAAGCACTCAGTGTGGGGCCCATGCCTTGGAACCGAAAGGTGAATAATGGGTGATCAGTGACTCTATTCAAAATGGTGAACCAATGACCCGGAGGTGTTTCTGAATCGGGTCCATCGGCCCAAAATTCGGCCAATACCCGATAATAATCACCTGCAGGAACAATTTGTGGTTCATAAGGGAGACCCGTAGCAGGGTTGGTCGTTCTGCCGCTTCCATTATTGGTGCCTAGATCATTGTTACCTCTGGTGGCTGGACTGATGTCAATCATCACGCCATCTGAAGGGTCAAGATAACTGCTGAACTCAACCACTTGTTCAAACCCAGATTTATAATCATCTTCACTGGGTGTGGCCATCAATGGAGGCGGGCCTGGATCATTGTAAACGGGGTAAATATCACCATCACGTTCATAAATAGTGCGGTCATCAGAATTCATGGAAAAAGTGGTGACATGTCCCCATTCTGGACTTAGAAATTCAGGGTATTCACCTGTGATGATCCCAGATTGGCCTTCAAAAAAGTCCAATGCCAATGGCTGCCATCGGTTGGGGTCTGATATATCAGGATTTCCAGGAAAATCAGGTAATAAGGCTTCATTAACAGGATAATAATATCTGTTGATGTAATCATTCACTTCATTCGAGCCATCATATAAGTTTTGATTGATGATGGTTTGTGCAATGCGATTACCAAGTTCTGCTGGTGTGTCACCAGTTACAGCAGTGATGCTTGCATCATAACCTAAGCTCAACATATGGGCTTCAATAGCGGGTAGTGTGGTATCTGCACCAACAGAGGGTGTGAAACGCCATTTCATGAGCCGGTATGCTGCATAACTGATACTGGCTTCTCTGTCTGCCTCTAAGTCATTAAAGTCATGTTTTTGTCGATAAAATACACCATCACAAGTGGCATCATATATACACCAAGCATCATACATGGCTGCTGAAATATGATACAAGTTTCTGGCGTGTACTGTTGGGCGAGCTGTATCTGACCGTATAGCTTCAAGTAAGACTTCATTCCAGTCTCTGGCGACAGCAGCCAAACTGTTAAATCCAAAACTCAGAGATAAGACGACAAACAACTTGGTTATCATCGAATATTTTTTTGGTGACATAAATCGCTCCTTAGGTTTTTTGATTTTAACAAATACAATCAGCCAAGCCTAGTTCAAATCTCTAATTTATTTAATTCGAAGTGATTGAATCGGTCATAATCAGCTAAAATACCTGCATTGTTAAAATCCACCTGAAAAAATGCTACACATTGCTTTATACCAACCAGAAATTCCACCAAACACAGGGAACATTATCAGATTGTGTGCCAACACAGGTGCGCAGTTGCATCTGATTCACCCATTGGGTTTTGATATGGAGGTAAAAGCGCTCAGACGTGCAGGCTTGGATTATCATGAATGGGCACAGGTTAAACAGTATGATGATTTTGCAGCTTTTATGAACAATCATCCATTTAACCAAATTTATGCTTTAACTACCAAAGCCAAATCATATCACCATGAAGTGACATTCAAGGCAGGTGATTGTTTACTGTTTGGGCCCGAAACACGGGGATTACCAGACTCCGTGTTACAAAACGATAACATTCACAACATCAGGATTCCTATGAAAGCGGACAGCCGTAGTTTGAATCTATCGAATACTGCAGCAATTGTTTTATATCAGGCATTGGCTGATTTAGATTTTAAACACTTGATCTGAAAAACCCTTAATTAGATCGAAGTAGGTGAACTTATAGAGTTGCTTCTTTCAGTTGGCTGGTTGGAAGCTTGATGATGTTGTGCACATTTTTTGGTTTTACTGCGTCAGTTTCAGCAGTTTCAGCGGTGTCATTAGGTTCATAATCAACAAGAAATTGTTTGGCACAATCTTCTATTTCAAACAATAATTTACTCGAAGCGCATGGGTACATAATATGTTGAAACACAACGCCCTTAAATTGATATTCGATGGCAGCTTTGGTTTGTTGAATCCCACACATCAATAATACATTGGGGTGTTGTTTGAGCCAGTTGATTTTTTCAATCACATCGTTCACTTCGTTGTCTTTGGTGTTGAAATTAATACAAACCACACCCAGACTTTCGTCTTTTTTTACCCGCTCTAAGAGTAACTGGGGATTTCTATAATAGACAACTTCTTTGATCAAGTCGGACTTCTTGGTTAATTTGTCATACAAAGGCCAATTCTTGGTGTTGGTATCAAGAACTGCCATATTGCATCCTCTTGACTGAACTTCAAGTTCAACCTCATCATGTTCGTCTTTTTCATCACTCACATCATTAGCCATCAGCATTGAAGGGTCACAAATCGGACTAACACCGATCACTGCCAATTCGATAGCCGCCATTAATTTGTCGTGGCTTAATTTTTTATTTAGACAGAAAAAATTAATGTCTTGGCTTTGAGATTTAACCTGCTCTGAATACTCGCTGATTTCTACCATCAGTATTTTGGGTGTATGAGGATGTGCTTGTTCAACCCACTCGAATAGTTTTACGCCACTCATCATTGGCATGGCTTGGTCTGAAACTATTAAATCAAAATCATTGTTACACTCAAGCATTAACTGAGCTTCTATGCCATCATCAGCAGTCATCACTTCATATTTCTTTTCTAATTCATTTTTTAGTGACAGTCGTGCATCTGTTTCATCATCAACAACTAATATTTTTATTGATGCATTTTTTTTAGGTTGAAGTAATTTGCCCATTTATAATTTACCTTTCATTATTGACTCATCATTTTTCAGTCCAACTCACTGAAAACATCTTTGAAAAACCTCTGGTTAACAGTCCTCATCTACTGTTATTGGGTAATCAGTAACATCACACACATCTATAAATTTAAAGGTTGGGCATTCATTCTGTCAAACGGAACAATATGAATTCATGAATTGGAAACCACAAAAGTAACCGATGTGTAGAAACCGCCTTGAATTAAGAAGCTGAAAATTAAAATGTGACAGAATTTATCACTGAATTATGCATTGTATGATTCAGCTGCTGGAAGGTCAGGTGATGATTAGTGACATTTGTAATGATTACCTAAAAATTGAATGAATGATAGGCTCGATGAATAGATGTCTAATGAATTTTACCTCGAACTTTTTGTCGATACATTTTATCTTTGATTTCACGCCCTCTGCTTTTTTTCTTGTTTGAAACAACAGGCGATTCAATATTGATTCTGGGGGCTTGTTTGATCTTTCGTTTTTTCTCATCAGCAATGATTACCACCCAATAGTACTCATGATCAGTATCTAAATCCTTAATAAAAGCGATACCAATTTGATCCTGTTCTTCAAAAAATTCATCCTCACCCAACAATAACCTTCGGTGGGGTGAACTGTTTAAAAAGTCAGTGAATACTTGTTCTGCCGAATCAACCCCACTGGCAAGTGCTTCAACTTGATTCCCAAACAATGGATAGGTGTCTGGTAACTTAAAGCCATGATGACGTAACAACTGATTGGGCGCCATATGGCCAGCATGGTGCCAGATGTCCTGATTTTCGATGATATAACTGGCTTTTATCAAAGCAATCTCATTGAGTTTTTGGTTGCATCTGATTTTTTTACGCTGCTGGTCAGGGTGCGAACTGACTAAAGAGGCTAAAATTGCAGCTTCAGGGCTATTGCCACATGGGTCAGAATTGGCCAATGCCGATTCATGCGCAGTAATCAATAAGACAGTACAAATTAAAAGGGTCAAGTAATGGGTCATGCTTTGTTTGGTTTTGACAATGGCTTGGGGTGGCTGTTTGAAAAAGGCTTAATAGAGCCAAGGTAATGAACAAGACAGCCACATAAAAAACCTATTAAGTGTGCAGAAGTCATGGGATGCCACGCGCTGGTATTGTTATATCTCATGGGACTTATCATAAACAAATATATGACAAGAATCATCAGTATCGTGGCAGATTGGTGCACTTTTTTTGACTTGATAAGAAAACAGAAGTAATTACCCGGTAAACAATACAGCATGGCAGAAAAGCCTAGGTACGTATAAATGTTCAGCACTTTTGCATAAACCGCCACCATCAACACACAGCTGATAAACGCCCAAATAATGGTTTTGATTTTTCCCGGAAATAAATACAACAACAAACCAAGAGCCAACATGTTACCGACCAGATGTTGGTAACTATGGTGCGTAAAATGCGTACTAACTAGTGTGATTAACTGCCAATTTTTGTCCGAATAATAGGTGGTGATGGCCGCGGAGTATCCAAAAATTAAGGCAACACCGACGTTTAAAGTCAGGGTCGCCAAATACAATAGCAAGATCGGCCTTTGCATGGGATTATGGGTGCTTGATGTTGACGGTACGTCGGATTGAATGAACGCTTATTTTTGTTAATGCCGCGAATAACAAAAACAATAGTAGCCCACGATTTATAGACATTTCGTAGCCTTGCCTGGCGACCACTTTAATATCATCGTTGGGATCTTTGGCCCTGAGTCGGGTTTCAAAATTATGTAATTCATGGTTTAAATTTACCTGTAACTTAGACATGGCTGCACTGAAGTCGTTATTTTGATGCTTATCGTAGCGATGTCTGGTGTAAGCTTCTGCAGCAGTACCTTTGGAACCATGTGTACCAGCAGCTCTGAACAACAACCTTTTAGATTCCAAATCAATCAAGGCCATATCAATCAACGTACTCACATCAAAATGAGAACCGGGAAAAATGTAATTACCAACAATGGTTAGGTAAGTCAGAGCCAATAAGTTTTCCTTGCGATTCACAATTTGGTCATATGAAACCAAAGCCATGACATCTAGTTGGTACAGTTGTTTGATTTGTTTGAGTTGGTTTTTGCTGTTTGGGCCACTGAGGTAATTATCAGGAATGATCTGAATTGAGTGTACATATCTGCGATTCTCAAATTGATGCTTAACTGTGTTCAACAATTCCAACTTAAGTCTGGGATCAATGTGTCCACGATTGCCTGATTCTGGAATGTAAGCCAAACCAACTCGTAAGGGTAAATGTAAGGTGGGTGATTTTTTATCTGGTGGGATTTCACCATTGGGGTATAAAAAACCCACCAAGCTGGTGGTTTTACTGTGCCTGACTCTTTCAGACCCTAACATTGAACAAGATGCCGTGCATAGTGTGATAAATATAATGGCGATTTTCGACATGTTAATACTCCAAAATTAATTATCAACCAATATAAAATAAGGAGCATTTAAATCAACAAATCAAAGTCAAAGCGCTATAATTGACACCAAAGTATAAAATATCGAGACTTTCAAATGGCGCAAACTGAAATCATCCTACAAGCCATAAAGGGTTTGTTAAAACAACATAAAATCAATTATGCCCAAGTGGCCCAACATCTGGAATTATCTGAGTCCAGTGTGAAACGTTCATTCTCGCAAGGCCAAATTAGCCTCAAACGTTTGATTAAAATATGTGAAATGATGGATTTGGAATTGGTAGATTTATTTCAAGTGATCCAAAATCAAACCACAGAGTTAATCCAATTAACCGAGAAACAAGAGAAGCTTATTGTTTCAGATGTGAAGTCCTTATTAGTTACAGTCTGTGTCTGTAATCATTGGTCATTTATCCAAATTCATGAGACATACGACATCGAACAGGCCGAATTAATCAATATATTGCTACAACTTGAACAAACCGAATTGATTGAATTAAAGCCCAATAACCAAATTAAGTTAAAAATATCACCTCATTTTCATTGGATTGATAATGGCCCCATACAACAGTTTTTTGAGCAGCATATTCAAGGTGATTTTTGGCAAAGTCAGTTCACAGCTCCAGGT
>JBPOFV010000125.1:0-6178 GCA_051252335.1 Marinicella sp.
GCAATGGATGAAGGTTTACGCTTCGCCATTCGTGAAGGTGGCCGTACAGTAGGTGCGGGTGTAGTAGCAAAAATTATCGAGTGATAATTTAACTCGTGACGCAAAAGCCAACAGTTTACTGTTGGCTTTTGCTGTCTTTACGATTTTTTAGGCCAGTAGCTCAATTGGCAGAGCAGCGGTCTCCAAAACCGCAGGTTGGGGGTTCGATTCCCTCCTGGCCTGCCATTGTATTAGGTGATGGTACTTATATACAGTGGCGGAATTTGGAAAACAAATTATGAGTAGTGTTGAATCAGCGCAAGGAGCTGGTGATAAATTAAGGTGGTGGTTAGCAATTGCAATTGTTATTGCTGGTGTGGCTGCGAGCCTGTATTTTGTTGATACATATCCGCCAGTCATCAGACTGTTGATGGTTCTTGGTGGCGTTGTGGTTGGTGGCTTTATTGGTTATACAACTCACAAGGGCAAGGCATTTGCAAAATTTGTAAAAAATGCCAACATTGAAAGACAAAAAATTGTATGGCCAACAAAAAATGAAACTGTGCAAACCACCATCATGGTATTGGTGTTGGTTATTATCATTGGTTTCTTTTTGTTCTTGGTCGATTCGCTTTTCAGTAACCTCTTAGAATATTTCTTCGAGTAATTGATACAGGAGTTTTAGTTCATGTCGCACAGATGGTATGTAGTTCACGCGTATTCAGGCTTTGAGCAACAAGTTGTTAAGTCTCTAGAGGAGCGCATTGAGAGATACCAAATGCATGACCTTTTTGGTGAAGTGTTGGTGCCCAAAGAGACTGTTGTTGAAATGAGGAAAGGTCAAAAACGCAGAAGTGAAAGAAAATTCTTTCCTGGTTATGTGTTGGTTCAAATGGAAATGAACGATGAAACTTGGCACTTGGTTAAAAGTGTGCCTAAGGTTCTTGGCTTTATTGGAGGTACCGCTGAGCGACCTGCACCTATTTCTGAGAAAGAAGCCAATGCGATATTGCAGAGGATTCAAGAAGGTGAGGATAAGCCGCAACCAAAAACATTGTTCGATGTGGGCGAAATCATTCGTGTCATCGACGGCCCCTTTGCTGATTTTAATGGCGAAGTGGAAGAAGTCAATTATGAGAAAAGCCGCATGCGTGTAGCTGTCTCTATATTTGGTAGGTCGACTCCGGTTGAATTAGAATTCGGTCAAGTCGAAAAAGTATAATCATTTAATTATTAATGGGGAGCCTGAAAATGGCGTTTGTACCCGGAGAAAAAAATGGCTAAAAAAGTACAGTCGTATATTAAGTTACAGGTGCCTGCAGGTCAGGCCAATCCTTCACCGCCAGTTGGTCCTGCATTGGGTCAGCACGGTGTAAACATCATGGAATTTTGTAAAGCGTTCAATGCCAAAACTGGTGACACTGAACAAGGCTTACCTATTCCTGTTGTGATCACTGTTTACAATGATAGAAGTTTCACTTTCATCACAAAAACACCGCCAGCAGCTGTGTTGTTGTTGAAAGCGGCTGGCATTAAAAAAGGCAGTGGCACACCTAATACAGACAAAGTGGCCAAGATTGGTCGTGCTGAATTAGAAGATGTGGCGAAAATGAAAGAGCCTGATTTAACAGCTGCAGATATGGATGCGGCGGTTAGAACCATTGCTGGTACTGCTCGCAGTATGGGTATTGAAACAGAAGGAGTGAAATAATGGCTGGTAAAAGAATCAAAGCTTTAAAAGCTCAAATTGACAAATTAAAAAAATATCAAGTAGAAGAAGCGTTGGATTTCGTCAGAACAAATGCTTCAAAAAACTTCGATGAGACTGTAGATGTATCTATTCAATTAGGTGTTGATGCCAAGAAATCTGATCAAGCTGTTCGTGGCGCTACTGTTTTACCTAACGGAACTGGTAAATCGGTCAGAGTCGCTGTTTTTGCCCAAGGTGATAAAGCTGAAGAAGCTAAAGCTGCAGGTGCAGACTTAGTGGGATTTGATGATTTGGCTGAAGAAGTTAAAAAAGGCAACATCGATTTTGATGTGGTTATTGCAGCTCCAGACGCCATGCGTGTTGTGGGTCAACTGGGTACAATTTTAGGCCCAAAAGGATTGATGCCTAATCCAAAAGTTGGCACGGTAACTCCTGATGTGGCTACAGCTGTTAAAAACAATAAATCTGGCCAAGCCATGTACAGAATTGACAAAGCAGGCATTATTCATACGGTATTGGGTAAAGCTTCTTTTTCTGCAGATGACTTGAAAGAAAACTTAACTGTTTTATTGTCAGAGTTAAACAAAAAGAAACCACCTACTTCTAAAGGTAAGTTTATTAAAAAGATCAGTATTTCATCAACTATGGGTGCTGGTGTAGAAGTTGATCCTGTTTCTGTTGGTCAGTAAACAAGGGTTTAATTAAGAAATTTTGAGGGTTGCTGGACAAGTCATCGTTCAGCAGTCATCAAAGACCGTAGGTGGATTGTTTTGACATTCCTTAATCTCCTACGCAGATGGTGCCCCAATGCAGAATACTGTTTGGTCACCAAAATGGTTCCGCTTAATGCATTTTGTATTCGGCGGGTTATGAGTACTGCAGCATGTGCTGCATGAGCCTTCGGAGGTTATCATGGCGCTCAATTTAGAGCAGAAAAAAGCTGTAGTCAGTGAAATTGCCAGTGTTGCTCAAGATGCACACTCTTTAGTAGCAGCGGAATACCGTGGATCATCAGTCGATTTAATGACTGCCATGCGTTCTGATGCACGTAAAAGTGGTGTTTATCTAAGGGTTGCAAAAAACACTTTGGTTAGAAGAGCTGTTGAAGGAACAGACTATGAATGTGTTAAAGATTCATTGGTCGGTCCTTTGTTGTTTGCGTTCAGTCAGGAAGATCCTGGTTGTGCCGCTCGACTGATTAAAGATCATGCCAAAGAGAATGAAAAACTTGAAGTTAAGTTTGTTTCAATTGGTGGTGATTTATTGGCAGCATCGGAGCTAGCTCGTTTAGCTTCATTGCCTACTAAAGACCAAGCGATCTCTCAATTAATGTCTGTTATGAAGGCACCTATTGAGAAATTTGTTAAGACTTTGGCAGAGCCACACGCAAAACTGACACGTACAATCGCAGCAATTAAAGATCAAAAAGCTGCATAAGTAAAAAATTACATTTTTGGAGAAATAAAATGGCCGTATCAAAAGATGATATTTTAGAAGCAATCTCAGCAATGAGCGTTATGGACGTTGTTGAATTAGTTGAAGCTATGGAAGAAAAATTTGGTGTTTCTGCTGCAGCTGCTGTTGCAGTTGCTGCTCCAGCTGCTGGTGGCGGAGAAGCTGCCGCTGAGCAAACTGAATTTGACGTAGTATTAGCTGGTTTCGGCGACAAGAAAGTTGGTGTGATTAAAGCCGTTCGCGGTATCACTGGCTTAGGCTTGAAAGAAGCCAAAGAATTAGTTGAAAGTGCTCCAGCACCTATCAAAGAAGGTGTTGAGAAAGCTGAAGCTGAAGAAGTGAAAAAACAACTTGAAGAAGCAGGTGCGTCTGTAGAGTTGAAATAATTACATAGCGTAATTAATAAAACCTAAAGGCTGGCATTTTATGTCGGCCTTTAGTCGCTTAAAAAATAACAGATTAAAAACAATCTTATTTTAGGCGTAAAAATACATATTAAATCAGCAAATTATGAAAGTGATTTGCAAGCATGGTGAAGGTGGCAAAAGCGATGGGTTATACATTTACTGAGAAAAAAAGAATCAGAAAGGACTTTGGAAGTTCTTCAGCTGTACTGGATGTTCCATACTTATTAGATACACAGGTTAAGTCATTTAATGCCTTTTTAGGTGAGAATGATAAAGGCTTGAATGGTCTGAATGATGCATTAAACTCAATATTTCCAATTGAAAGTTATTCTGGTTTTGCCAGATTGGAATATGTCAGTGTTGGTGTAGAAGACCCTGAGTTTGATGTGTTGGAGTGTAAGTTACGTGGTATGACTTATGCCGCTTCAATTCGTGCTCGTATTCAATTGGTGATTTATGATAAAGAAAAAAGCACCAAGAAAAAGAAGAAAGTTAAATACATCAAAGAGCAAAGCGTCTATTTAGGTGACTTGCCATTAATGACACCAACAGGTACTTTTGTTATCAATGGTACTGAACGTGTTATTGTTAATCAATTGCACCGATCACCTGGTGTATTTTTTGATCATGACAAAGGTAAAACACACTCTTCAGGTAAAATCTTGTATTCTGCCCGTGTGATTCCTTACCGCGGTTCTTGGCTGGACATGGAGTTCGATGCCAAAGACAGTGTATTTGTCCGAATAGATCGTCGCAGAAAATTACCTGCATCTATTTTGTTACGTGCATTGGATTTTAACAACGAACAAATCTTAGATATGTTCTTTGAGAAAATCACCATCACATTGAATAAAACCAATTCAAAAATGAAATTGGTCCCTGAGCACATCAAAGGTGAAACTTTCGGTTTTGATATCAAAGATGGAAAAGAAGTTATTGTTGAGGCTGGTAAAAGAATTACAGCCAGACATGAGCGAAAACTGAAGAAATCTAAACTGACTGCATTGACGCTTGAAGACAGTTACCTCAGTGAAAAGATATTGGCCCATAACGTCATTGATAAAGAGACTGGTGAAGTTTTATTGCCTGCTAATACTTTAATTACTGAAGAAGTGTTAGAAAAATTACGTGATGCTGGTGTTAAGTCATTTGATATTTTGTTTGTCAACGATCTAGATCGTGGCGCTTACATGTCAAATACCTTGAATATTGACCCAACCACAACCCCAGAAGAAGCATTGATTGAAATATATCGCATGATGCGACCTGGTGAGCCACCAACAGAAGATGCATCGCGTTCATTGTTTGAAGGTTTGTTTTTTGCCAAAGAGCGTTATGATTTATCTGCTGTAGGTCGCATGAAATTCAACATGCGTTTAGGTGTTGATGAAATTGAAGGTGCAGGTACATTAAGTAAAGAAGACATCGTCTTGGTCATGAAAGAGTTGGTTAATATCAGGAATGGTATTGGTCAAGTTGATGACATTGACCATTTAGGAAACAGACGAGTTCGTTCAGTAGGTGAAATGGCTGAAAATGTTTTCCGTGTTGGCTTGGTGCGTGTACAAAGAGCAGTTAAAGAACGTTTAACAGTTGCAGAGTCTGAAGGTTTAACACCTCAAGACTTGATCAACGCTAAACCAATTTCAGCTGCTATTAAAGAATTTTTTGGTTCAAATCAGTTGTCACAATTTATGGATCAAAACAATCCATTGTCCGAAATTACTCACAAACGTCGAGTTTCGGCATTAGGACCTGGTGGTTTGACTCGTGAACGTGCAGGCTTTGAGGTTCGTGACGTACATCCAACTCATTATGGACGTTTATGTCCTATTGAGACTCCTGAGGGTCCAAATATTGGATTGATTAACTCAATGGCTGTTTATTCAAGAACCAACGATTACGGTTTCTTGGAAACACCGTATAGAAAAGTGAATAATGGTAAAGTAACTGATGAAATCGTTTACTTATCAGCCATTCAAGATTCTGATAACCCGATTTCACAAAACAGCGCCAAATTAGATAAAAATGGTAAATTCGTTGATGAATTCATCATTTGTCGTCACAAAGGTGAGGTGGTACTTAAGCAAGCTCAAGAAATTTCTTATATGGATGTATCTGAGAAGCAAATTGTATCGGTGGCCGCAGCCTTGATTCCTTTCTTGGAACATGATGATGCCAACAGAGCGTTGATGGGATCAAACATGCAACGTCAAGCCGTTCCAACATTAAAAGCTGATAAGCCTTTGGTCGGAACAGGAATGGAGCGAATTGTATCTCGTGACTCGGGCGTAACTGTAATGGCTAAACGTGGCGGTGTGGTAGAGATATCAGACGCTGGACGCATTGTGGTACGTGTTGATCAATCTGAAATTGGCGATAAAGATCCGGGCGTTGATATTTATAATTTAATTAAATACATGCGTTCCAATCAAAACACCTGTGTCAATCAACGCCCAATCGTTAAGGTGGGTGATGTGATCGCAGCGGGTGATGTATTGGCAGATGGTCCATCAACTGACTTAGGTGAGTTGGCTTTGGGTCAAAACATGCTGGTGGCATTTATGCCTTGGAATGGTTACAACTTTGAGGATTCAATCTTGATTTCTGAAAGGGTTGTTAAAGA
>JBPOFV010000126.1:0-6171 GCA_051252335.1 Marinicella sp.
GTCTTCTACAAGGTTCATCAAATGTAACACCCGTGCTTTATTAACAATTGTTAATACCAAATCATTTTGTCGGGATGCATTATCAGGGTCCCAAGCCACCAATTGTTCCATGTGTTTAAGGCTCGTTTCGGCGTTTTCTAAACCGAGATCAAACTCTTTAAATGACTGATAAACTCTAGAAACCGCTAAAAAATCTAAAGCATAGTTACTGTGTAAGTGGTAATTTTCCGGTGCAGCTTCATGCAAGAGGCGATCCATTTCAAGTATTGACAAGCATGGCTCAAGCATTAAATCCGGGATTGGAATGTCATAGTAAGTATCGCATCGCTTAAACTCAATATCTGCTAAATTTTGCATTAACCTGGGTTCGAAATCTGCAGCTTTTCTGGCTGGAATAACAACTGCTTCAAGTATATCTACTGCATGTTGACCTTCGCCCATGCGCATATAAACATCAGCATATAAATATTGAGACTTTAACACCAATTTCCAACGCTCATAACCATTAGGGTGATCAGTCGGGCCCTGCCCTGGTTTGTGGCCTGAAGTCAGGGCCTCTCCTATACCAATGGCCTTTTGTAATTCTGTTTTAGCCATTTCAAATTGACCATCAAGTTTATAGTTTTCACCTAGACTAGTCAGTGCTGAACCCAATCTAAATGCAATCAACTCATTTTCAGGAAACTCCTTATATAAATCACTCAAGGCATTAACCGCTTGGTTCAACACATCTATAGCATCCGTTTTACGACCTTGCAAATCAAAGACTTCACCTACTTTGGTTAATGCCACTGCCGGTTGCCCATAAGTCGAACGCATCACTGATGAATCTAATTCACCATAATAAGCCATGACTTGATTGGCCACAGACTCCAGCAATGCTATTTTACCGACTGACTGCAATCCTTCCTGCAAATCAGTGAGCATGAAAGCAATCAGATCTTCCGCATCATTTCTGGCTTCAACTGCTTGATCTTTCGCCTTAACTGCCAAGGCGCGTTCAAATTCTAAATCTGTGGTGTATTTCCAAATTGAAAATAGACCAAGTATGGCTATAATAAATCCTATCAACATCCTAAAGCGCTTCTTGGGTTGTTCAATTATGGCCTCCAGTTGTTCCCGAACTTGTCGAGCAGATATTCTTTTGGCCACATCGACCAGTAACATTTGTTTTAGCAGTTGGGTTTTTGCATGAGACAAATGACTGGGAATACTGACTTTGCCTAAGCGGGCATTTTGGATTAATTCAGCTGTTGTTTCATGATTATTCTGAGGGTTCTTGCCAGTCCATAATTCAATCAATATCAAACCCAAGGGCCAAATATCAGAAGCTGTGGTTAATGGCTCCCCTAAAGCCTGCTCGGGCGACATGTAAGCAGGCGTGCCTGAAATAGCATCATGGCTTTGATATTTTACTTGATCAGATCTTGCTAAACCAAAGTCCAAAACTTTAATTACATTGGCTTCAGTTACCATGATATTTTCTGGCTTTAAGTCATGATGTCCAATTCCTCTTTCATGGGCAGCCATCAAGGCATCCGCTAACTGTATCGCTAAATCTAGATGATCATGAATGGTTGCTTTTTTGAGTTGTTGACGTAAAGTTTGACCTTCAATCAACTCCATAATCAATACATCTTGATTTTGATCTTCAATGAAGTCATAAACATGACAAATATTTACATGCTGTAGATTAGATAAGATCTTGGCTTCATTTAAAAATGCAGTCCTTCTTGCTGCGGATAGCCTTAATCCTTTTGACATGATTTTGATAGCTACAGGCCTGTCTAATAATTCATCTGTACCTGTATAAACATCGCCCATACCACCACGAGCAATTAATTTATCTATACTTATTCGACCAATTTTTCCATACAGCCTTTCGGCTTGAAAATCTGATACGCCAATTTCTACAGGGCAGTTTGCCAAAAATGTATTACCCACATCCAAACGAATCAACTCTTCAACTTCTTGGCGTAATTCTTGATCAGATCCGCAAAGCTTGTTCAGTAAATCATGTAATTCATTTGGGGGCGCTTCCATAGCCTCTATGACTATTTTTTTGATCTTTTGGTAGCGTTTGGGGTCCATTGGGGTTTCTGAGTCATGGTTACCAATAATTAGTAAACCACAGAAATCAAAATATCACAATATTCGTTTTTAGAGAAGCAAATTAAAACGACCCTAAGTATGCAGCTTCCCCCACATGCCTAAGAGTCGTTATAAATGTGAAAGACTGAAATTAGATCCCCCCATCATTCAGCCTTTCACAGAGGAGGTAGGTATTCAACTACCCTAATGACGTGTGTGTCATTACCTTATAAAGCGTAATCCAAACGATTTTCCCTCAAATTATTTTAAAATAATTGAAAATAATAAAAAATGATGACTTTTCAGGAGTCAATTATTTCTTCAGTTGGCAGTGTTTTTAGAAGTTGATCCGTTTTGGATAAGATGCGAATCTGACCCTCTGAAGCTTGGGCGTAAATCACCTCAGCTCGATTCTGAGCGGCTAACAGCATCACCTTGGCTGCTGGATAGTTTCGGCACTTTAAAGCCAGTTCCCCTAATCTCAATTCACCATACATTCGACGCCAGCTTTTTTCAGATAACCCACTGATTTCAGTCATTGCTGCTGACATTTCATCCTTGGCTTGCCCACAAACTTCAGTGCTTGGCTTGTCTTGAATTAAATTGGTCAATGCAGTGATGCGGTTATATAGATTAGTTTTATTATTATCAGCATAGATTGGCATCACTTCATCCAGAATGTTTTGTGATTCTTGATACCTACCCATTTTCGCCAATAAACGAGCCAAATTACTGCGGCTACTGGCTATGCGAAAAGGATTAATAGCATGATAAGATTCTCTTAAGCTTATCGATTTTCTGTACAAAGGTTCAGCCAAATCATACAACCCCATGTCTTCATACAAATATGCCAGATTATTGATTTGCAGCACATAGTTTGTGCTTTTCTCACCAGATGTTTTTTCACTGATTTCTATGGCCTCTTCATAGATTTCTTTGACTTTGGTGAACTGACCTTTGTCATGATACAAGGCACCTAGTTCAGCCACGACACTTGAGTAGATCGGGTGCTCTTCGGTGAATAATTTTCGGGTATTCCGACGGTTTTCTATAAACATAGCCTCTGCCTCTTCATAGCGAGCTAAGTTTTTTAATTTTATGGCCAAATTTCTCTGTCGGTTTAAAAACAAAGGATGCATGCGTCCATTCAATTCTTCGGCATAATCCACCGCCAATATGTTGTAATCCAATGCCTTTTTATGGTCTTCACTGGCAACCGACAGTTCGTTGTATAACCTGCCCATCAACTCTGGATCTTCAATACCTTGATCACGCAAGAATCCCAAAGTCTGCATTAACCTTTTAGTCATCAGCTTATTTTTCTCTAAAAATCCATCAATCGTCGCGATGCGTATCTGATGCCATGCCAACTCTTTTGGGTCCTCAATAACCGAGGATAGTTCTAGGGCTTGTTGTTGATATTGTAAAGCGGCCACTTCATCATGGGCAAAATAAGCCATGATGCCTAACTGCCCATAGGCAAAGGCCTGGCCTGTGAGGTTATTATCATCTTTGTGCATTCTCAAGATTGTTTCATAATGTTTAACCGCTTTTTCACTGTTGCCTAACTGGTGTTGAATTCCAGCTAATTTACCCAACAAGGTGGATTTTATTTTCGGTTGTTCATTGAGGCCAACAGACAGTTGACGTTCAGCACTGTCCAATACATCGTCTAAATTGATTGCCTCGCCGCGACTTCTTAATGGTGAAGCAGATTCTAAAATATTGACCAAAAAATCAGTGGTCCTGTTGGCAATAACAGATTGTTCTTGAGCATCTTGCTGTGCATTAAGTGCCTTGTCTCTTTCAATCATGAGTTGATTTTGATTGGTGAACATAACCAAAGGCAATGCCACCATAAAAGCCAACACCAATGCAGATAATGCCGTACCCACTGGATATCTGGTAAGGAATTTGTTGGTCGAGTAATACCAACTGTCACCAACTGCTGCCAAAGGTTTACCATCTAAATAATTCTCAATGTCTTTAGCCATTGCAGCAACTGTGGCATAACGCCGTTCAGGTTCTTTGCGTACCGCCATTAAGATCAGATTATCTAAGTCCCCTTGCAGTTGTTTTTTCCCATAGCTGCGATTTATTTTTATTTTTTGAATCAGTTTGCTTGGCAGAACCGGTAATTGTTCAGTAATTTCATGAATCAAGTCTGCCGGCACATCTGAGATCACAGCTTGTGCCCGTTGCCCAGTCAACATTTCATACAACAACAGGCCCAAGGTATAGATATCTGTTGCTGTTGAAACTGGAGCACCTGTGACTTGCTCAGGACTGGAATATGCCAGCGTCATGACCGGTAATGTTTGAGTTTTTACCTCATCTTTATTGATGAATTTTGCGATACCAAAATCTAATAGCTTGACCGTACCATCATGAGTCACATAAATATTAGAGGGTTTGATATCGCGGTGAATTACAGAATGTGAATGGGCATAACTGATGGCGTCACAGATCTGTAAAAAACAGGTTAAATACTGCTTTAACTTGAACTGTTGTTGTTTACAGTATGCCAGGACAGGTAATCCCTCTACCAACTCCAGAATCATATAAGGTCGATTATCTGCCAGCTCTCCGCCATCCAATAATTGTGCAATGTTGGGATGGTGTAAACTTGCCAACAATTCACGTTCACTTTGAAAGCGAAGCAAATCAGTTTGATTGTGTACGGGTTTGAGGAACTTGATCGCTACTTTTTGTTTAAAATTACCATCAACACGACTGGCTAACCAAACTTCACCTTGACCACCCTCGCCTAACGGTCTGACCAACTCATAGGCACCAATTTTCATGCCCGCAGTGATGGGCTTTATGTCTAAACTTACTTGCACTGAATTGACCACAGCTTGGGTTAATTCAATTTCATTGGTCGAGTATTTCAGTAACTCCAACACATGACTACTTATGTCCTTTTCAACCTCTTCAACAGCCAGCAAATGTTCACGCTCACTTTGGCTTAAATCTGCACATCGATCAAACAGATCTTTGATGATCTGGCCCCTGGTTTGGCTGTCTTCATTATCGTTTGCCATTAATTGTTTTCACTGATGAAGTGACTGATGTGTGCCTTGGCAAAGCGTAAATCTCGTTCCAATGTAGCCACAGAAATGTCCATGACCTGAGCGGCTTTCACTTTATCCACATTGGTGAAGTAAAACAAATCGATGGCTTGTGCTGCCCGTATATCTAATTTTTCAAGGTTCTCAATGGCATCACTGATTAATGAAAAATCTGTGATGGCATTGTCGTGAATTCCCAAGGCGTCTGTATACATCACACGAGATCGATTACCGCCTCGTTTTAAGGCAGTATTATGTCGGCCATAATCAACCAACAGGCGTCTCATTTGACGTGCCAAAATAAACAACAACTGGTCTTCATTGACATCTTTGGCTTTATTCGGATCGTATTTTAGAAAGGCCTCATGAACCAAGTCTGTTGGCGAAAGGGTGTGATTACTTCTCTCACGTTGCATCAATTTATTGGCAATTGATTTTAATTGTTGATAGATATCTTCACTGAGGTTTTGATTCATGGTGACCAATTAACTTGAAATATTTTATGCAAGGAGGTTTATCAACTCATATCGGAAACTAACTATATTACCATGTCGCTATAAAAAGTACAGCGTAATAGCTTACAGCTAAGGCCTGGGATTTTACAAAATTTATTAGGGCTGTTTTGTTGGGCTCCATTCTTGACTGACATGGTGTGAGAACAGTAGGTCTATGCAGATAACAAACGAGCATGGATTATTTGTTATCAGCTTGTTATTTACTTTGTTTTTTCAGTCTTCCTGACTTTCTCAGTGATTCTCTCAATACATATTCTATTTGCGCATTCACCGAACGCAAATCATCAGCAGCCCATTGTTGGACTGCTGATAATATCTCTTCATTAATCCTTAATGGAAATGATTTCTTCTTGGCCATGCGATCAATATAAACTGCCTGAGTTAACAACAGGCTGTGCATTCTCTTCACCACATAACACCACCAGTAAATTACTGACCATGGCCGCTTTTCGTTCATCATCTAGCTCAATGATGTTTTTAGCACTTAACTGCTC
>JBPOFV010000127.1:0-6149 GCA_051252335.1 Marinicella sp.
ATCCTATATCCAAATAAATTACACCGGGTGGTATGGTTAGGCCAATATCACCAATTACAGCATAGGCATCAGGTTCAAGCATACCAGACAGCGTTAATCGCCCATATTCAAGGTTATTGGCACCATTGACCAACACCATATCAACCGCTGACAAATCGATTACAGCACTTGTGGGATTGTATAACTCAACAAACTCTGCTGTATCAGTATCAGGTTGGTCATAATCAATTTCATTGATAAGCAGGCCATCTGGCATTTGAATGTCGTTATTCAAACCAGGTGTTGATACGCCAGAAAATTGCCAATCAGTATCGGCGTCATCGGTGTCTTGACCATTAGGAATTCTAACTAATGATCCATCTAGCTGGTCATCTATGGCTGTTGCTGCTGTTCCTTCAACCAAGCTAACCGGGCTAGACAAGGCCACATTAGCTACGGTAATTTCACCTTCATAACTCAAAGCATCCAAAAGCACATCGTCATCCACGTTAACTAAAGCGATACCATCTACACTATTTTGAATAGAAGTGACATCTGGTAAAGTCATGCTGGCTGTACCAGCTGGTAATGAAGCTATCACATTGGGGTCACCAACAACCAAATATTCACCAGCACCCAATGTACCAAAACTGTCCAACGAATCACTGAAATAAGGGTTACCATCTGTACCATTAATTAACAAAAAGACTACACCGGTTAAGTCAACCTCACCCGGTCCAAGATTAAGAATTTCTAAAAATTCATTGTCATCATCTCCAGGCTGGTCGTAATCTACTTCATTGATTACTAGCTTAGAGATTCGCCCCAAGTCACTCGAATCACGAGGGTCTATTTTGTTGGTGCTAAGCGAGTATGCCAAAGGGCCACGAACATAGGACATCGCTTCGCCAATTTCTGGAAAGGGTGTAGTGAGATGATGCCGGTCATTAACAGTTGCCATCATATCTAGTTCGAATTCTGAACTCGGTAAGTCCACGTTGCTCACCACTACATTTTGTACTTCAACAATCACCCCGTTTAAAGGATGTACTGTCATTCCTCCTAAAGCTGCAGTTGTCGTTAAAACAGGAGTTGGCGGTGGATTACCACTGCTTTGGATAGCATAATCTGCATCAATGAGCTGAATTTCACCGAAGAAGACATTGACAGTTGCAGGGTTGATATCAACACGATCCCCAATTAGTATAGCCATGCAGTCAACACTGCTGTCAAATACATAGATACCAGAAAAATCATCACCCACATAATCAGGATCAGCAGGAATGGTTTGTAAGTTATACCCCACGTTATCAGTACATGTAGTGACCAGCATATTTTGTAAAGCTACATCACCCGTGAAGATGCCTTGTTTGATGTCATACACAGTCGTAAAATCCAATGGACAATTAATGTCGGCATTGGTCACATCATTGTATGGCATGATACCACTGCCATTCATGATGGTACAATTACTGTTATCGATAGTCACATCAAAAACTTGTCCAGCTTCTACTTCATTGCCTAAAATATAGGGGCCATCCTTGACCGCTGTTAACAATAGAGCTCCATTCAAACTGATTCCGATATCTTCACCTAAAGAATCCAAGCCAGCGATGTTACCACCCACCGAAAAAGAAGGCTCATAGCCAGTTGAAAAAATGGCATCTTGACCCGCAATGGCAGGTAAGGCCCCAGCAATAACAACAAAGATTACAATCGATTTCATACACACCCTTTTTAGTCTATCGCATCACACAATGACATATAAGGGTAGCATATTACTTAAATTGATTCATTCATTCCGCAGCTTATTGAATTGTTCAAGTTGTTCAGGTGTGGCTTTGGGCTGGTGATTGGTTTTCCAATCGGTATAATCCATTTTGTAGATCATTCGTCGTGCTTCATCGATATCGACTTCAACACCGATTTTTTCGCCTTCTTGAACTGTCCATTTAGAAAGACAATTGCGGCAGAATTTGGCCAGAATCATCAGATCAATGTTTTGTACCTCTTTATTGTTATCTAAATGATCTATCAAACGGTCAAGTACACGGGCTTTTATTTCAGTTTCTTGATTCATTGTGCTGAATTTAAATTAAAACATCATTCTACCATCCTGCTGGTAAGTAACTATTGAAATTGATTGCGAAAAATGTAGGTTTATCGATTCTTTAAACGTTTTTTTTATCTGTTACAATCAATTTAATATATCTAGATTGATTCCTAACGCCTAAGAGAACATGCTTCCATGAAAGTTGCCACAGACGAACAAAGAGACCTGACCCAAGGTTCTATCTACAAACACATGATTCGCATTGGTATTCCTGCTGCTCTTGGTATGGTGTTTAACACTTTATATAATCTGACTGATAATTGGTTCGCTGGCCAGATATCTGATGTGGCTCTGTCTGGATTATCGATTGCCAGTATTGTTTTTGCTTTATTTCTGGCTTTGGGTATGGGTTTGCAAAGCGGTACTTCAGCCATGGTGGCGGCCGATGTTGGTAAGAAAAACCGAGACCAAGTGATTGCTTGGATCAACTGTTCACATGGCATCACTTGGTTTTTATCTTTGGTGATATTGATCTTAGGACTGTTGTTCGCACAAGATTTGTTGAACTACCTCAGTGACGACCAAGAAATTGTCGGTTTGGCATGGGACTACACATCAGTTATTTTGTTTGGCAATGTTTGCTTTAATTTAACCAGCTGTTTCGCCGGAGCACTGATTGCACATGGCAATACCACCAGCTACCGGAATGTCTTGATATTTGGTTTTTTCGCCAACTGGTTGCTTAATCCTTTGTTTATTTTTGTGTTTGATTTTGGCGTTGCTGGACTGGCGTGGTCAACCCTCATCATTAAAGTAGGGTCATCTGTATACCTATTGGCTGTACTCAAAAATGAAGTTAACTCGTGGTCAATTCCCAAATACAACTGGGATCATTGGAAACAATTATTGGCTCAAATCATGCCCGCCAGTATGAACATGCTCACCATCATTGTTGGTGGCTTTATTACCATCTATTTCATCTCACAGTTTGGTGATTACCCAGTGGCCGGCTATTCAGTTGGTATTCGAATTGAGCAGCTGTTACTGATGCCGGCGCTGGGCCTCAATGCCTCAGTCATGGCCTTAGTTGGCCAGAACTACGGCGCCGGGAACATCGACCGTGTGAAAGAAATCTACGCCAAATCCCTCAAGATAGCCTTACTGATATCGGTGTTTTTCATCCCCACCATGATTTTCTTATCACCCTTGATGCTGACCCAATTTACCAATAACCAAGAAATCATCGACGTCGGTGTTTACTACCTCAGAGCCGACGCTTTCGCCTTTTACGGCTATATGCTGTTGTTCTGCTCCAACGCATTACTGCAAGCCATCAAACAACCTATGTTCCCTTTAGTCATAGGCATCCTGCGCCAAATGATCCTACCCATCATTGCTTTTTACATCCTTATCGAAGTTTTTGGTCACGGCCTCTACTCAATTTTTTGGGCCATAGTAGCCATCGTTCTGGCCAGTTCCGTCATAGCCCTGATCTATACCCGAACCCGCCTAAAAGTCCTTGAAGTGAAAGAATAAGCAATATTCCCTGGGCATTTCTTTCCCGCACACTGAGCGGAGACGAAGTGCTGATGAATACGAAGCTTATCCGAAAGTAGGCGCTTTTAGGCGGGATCTGCGAATGCTGAAATGTAGGTTTAAAAGCCAAGATCACGTGAACCTCATGAGATTCTTCGACTCCACTTCGTTCCGCTCAGAATGACATCTCATAGGTGGCAAATCTCCAATGCTGAATTGTAGTTTTAAAAGTCAAGATCACGTGAACATCATGAGATTCTTCGACTCCACTTTGTTCCGCTCAGAATGACACCTCATTGATGGTGAATCTCCACTTTGTGTTAACAGCAAACATCGAAGCAGTTTAACCCGCTGACCTAAGATTCCCAAACATCGTCATACCGGCGAAGGCCGGTAACCAGTGTCTTTGTGATGATTTTCCAGTACAGGACTCATTTAAATATATGGGTAATGTTTGAGCAAAACAGCTGGGTACTAGATTACGACCTCATCTAAAGTGACATGCCTGTAGAGTTTACGAAATCATCCGCTATTCAGTCATCTTGAGAATTTCTTTCCCGTACACTGAGCGGAGTCGAAGTGCTAATGCAAACGTAGCCAAACCAAAAGTAGGCGCTTTTAGGCTGAATCTCCATGCTGGATTGCAAGATAAGCAAGATCACGTGAATATCATGAGATTCTTCGACTCCACTTCGTTCCGCTCAGAATGACATTTTTTTGGTGGCACATCTCCACTTTGTGTTAACAGCAAACACTGAGGCTGCCAAACCCCAATTTAAAACCGACTACCAATGTTGTTTGCCAAAGCCACTGCTACACCATTAAAGTCAGCAATGTTATCAGTGACACTCACATTAACCAAGCTCTCTGCATACAGTGCTTTTACCACCACATGACCAGGCCTGTTGCCTTTCTTGCGCATTTTATTCAACATCGCACCTTCACCGATCCCAGCAACATCTACCCCACCAATCTCACGCAGATAATCCCATGTGTGGTTCTTGCCGTATGATACATTCACTCCGATTTGTTTTAAGTCATCGCCCGAACCAGATGACCATTTGCATTCGAGTTTACCAGCATTGACTTCTAAGGGGGATCCAATGATGGCGGCTATTTCAGTATCGGTCCATGTTGAACACAGATTAAATTCATCGGTAGCATCAGCTTGAGCCACAATGGCTGCACCGGTTCGTATGTGGTCTGAAACTATATGAGCTGCAGTAGTCAAAAGTTCAGCATCAGTTGCCATCCCAGTAACATAAAGCATCACCAATTGCTGGCCTTGTTCAAAAGACATGGCATATGGCTGTTCCTTATCCCAAACCGTGTCATATAAAACTGAGGCGTTGATTCCAGGACCAGGCTGACTCTTCAATACTGGAGGACTGTCTATATTGTAGCTGCGTTCTTGCACTGGTTTTGCTGTGGCCAATGGCTCAAGGGTTAACTTGATTGAAAATCCAGCATTCATAGACCAATAACACTGTTCATTTGATGTGTTTCGGCGTTTTAGCTCCCGTTTTGATTTGATAATCGCCATCGCATCTTCATCGGACAAAAAAGGACAAGGCGCTGCTGCTTGAATTTCTGGTACTATTTGTCCTAAAAACATCGTCCGATTAATCGGTGCCGTCGATAAGTTGAGTTGGGCAGTATTAATTGGCTTTTCAACAGTAGAACTGGTCTTTGTAGTTGGTGTGGTTTGATTGGGTTGATCTGCATCAGAACATGCCGCAATAAACATGAACCCTCCAATAGCCAAAGCGCGAACAGGTAGGTTAAGTAAATATCTCATAGGGTCATTCATGTTTATCTCATTAAAAGTAAAGGTTGATTTAAATTCTCAGTTCTGGAATTGTCCAAACTTATAGTTCGTTATTCATTGAAAATTTATGACATGGATGACCAAAAATGATTATGCCGTTTGAAAAACCAACCGAAAATTATCATCCTGAGTATTTCAAATTCGCACACTGAGCGGAGCCGAAGTGCTAATACAAACGAAGCTTATCCGAAAGTAGGCGCAATTCTACATTGCTGAATATAGGTTTAATATGCAAGATCACATGAACCTCATGAGATTCTTCGACTCCACTTCGTTCCGCTCAGAATGACACATTATAGGTGGCACATCTCCACTTTGTGTTAACAGCAAACATCGAGCAGTCTAACCCACTGCCCTAAGATTCCCAAACATCGTCATACCGGCGAAGGCCGGTAACCAGTGTCTTATAGTTTGCTGAGCAAACTATCAAATCTAGTCAAAGAACGCCATTTAAATACCAACTTACACCACAAAAACCTAAATAAAATATCCAATCCAAGCTTTACCAAATGTTCATAGAAATAAAATGCGAGGACAGGCATTAAATTTATCAAGCCCATGGAAAGATTATAGTTATGTTGTAACAGCAGTTATACTGGTCAATCTATGAATTAGTTTATGTGAGCGAGGCATGAAAAAAAGAATAGTTTTGTTAATCGCTTTGATCAGTCAAGCCCTCTTGGGGTGTAGTTTGACAGCTAAATACAAACAAAATCCAGATGGCATCGCTAAAACCACTGAGCTGAAAAAAAT
>JBPOFV010000128.1:0-6135 GCA_051252335.1 Marinicella sp.
GTCATCAGCCCCTTGATCCAATGCTTTAACCAAATCATCTTCATGGTTACGGGTGGTTACAAAAATAACGGGTAAATCTTTGTGCTCACTGGAGCGCACCCAATTCAGTACTTCCAAGCCACTTATAACCGGTAAATTCCAGTCTAATATCAGCAAATCTGGTTGTTCGAAAGGAAGTTTTTCTATGAAATCTCGACCATTGCTAAAGTACTGACACGTATGGTTTTTTTCAACCAGCCAGTGTTGAATCAATTGTGCTTGATCTGTATCGTCTTCTAAAACAAAAACCTTCATCACTCTCCATGGTTTATTTTCATACAGTAATATTCTAACCTAAATTCGAAATTATTAACACAGTCTATTTTTTTACAAAAAAGCATAACAATCATACAAATCATAAGCGGTTAATTAAATTTATGAATTTCTTTTTCAGTCCTGAGAAGGGTGCTCTGACCATATTATTCAAATTCAATCTTGATTGATAATAAATTGATTTCATGTGGCTCATGGCAACAAAACCTTGGTATCCATGATAGCTACCCATGCCACTTTGTCCTATCCCGCCAAAAGGCAAACCTTGTTGGGCAAAGTGCACCAAGGTTTCATTGATGGCCAATGAACCTGATTGGGTTTCTTCTCTGACTTGCTTAATGGTGCTTGGGTTGTTGCTGTATAAATACAATGTCAGCGGTTTATCTCGCTGATTAATAAAAGCGATTTCAGCATCCAGATCGTCACAGCTGATGATTGGTAACAAAGGGCCGAATATCTCAGTTGTCATGATGGGATGCTCAAGTGGAGGGTCAATCACCAAGGTGGGAGAGAGTTTTTGAGCGTGTTCAGTCTCGCCACAAAATATTAAATTGTCGGCCGGTATGTCATGAATTAATTGTTGTAATCGGCTGAGGTGATTTTGATTGACAACACAACTGTAATCAGGGTTTAAACCTGGTTCAGGGTAGGCGTTCGAAATGGCCACTTTCAAGCATTCAATAAGGGCCTTGATTCGCTGCTTATCAATCAAAATATAATCCGGTGCCAGACAGGTTTGGCCCGCATTGAACCATTTACCTTTTACAATGCTGTTGGCTGCCTTTTTTAGAGAATAATTTGAATCGATGATGACCGGCGATTTGCCACCTAATTCTAAAGTCAGTGGTGTTAAGTGTTCACTGGCATTTCGCATGATGATTTTACCCACCTGAGTTGATCCAGTAAATAAGATGTGGTCCAAAGGCAAAGCACTGAATTTGTTAGCAACCTGGACATCTCCAAGCACCACAAACACTTCATCATCAGTGAATACTTGTGCCAATAATTGTGCAATCATTTCACTGGTATTGGCAGTCACTTCAGAGGGTTTAACCATGACTCGATTGCCAGCTGCAATGGCCGCTATCAAGGGTTCTATCACCAAATTAAAAGGATAATTCCAAGGGGCAATTATGCCTACCACACCTTTGGGTTGAGGTGTCACAGCACACTTAGATGGGTAAAACTTCCAGTCCGAATGCCAGGCTTTAGATCGAGTCCATTGTTTGATATGTTTCAAGGTGTATTTGATTTCTTCTAAGCACACCATGATTTCAGCCAATAAGGATTCTTCAGTACAGCGATGGGTAAAATCTTGACTGATTGCTGTTGTGATTTGCTGTTGATTTTGCTTGATCGTGCTGGCCAATAATTTCAACTTATTGATTCTGGTTTTAATGGGTAAAGCAGGCAGCGCTTGCATCTGGGTTAATTGTTTATTCATCTTTTTTTATTTATTTATCTTCAAGCAATGGGTAATTGTACGCTGATTTCGGCGCCTTGTTCATGGTTCTTGGCGATTATCACGCCGCCATGTTCTTCGACAATTTTTTTGACAATTGCCAGTCCTAAACCTGAACCGCCTTGTTTGGTGGTTTCATAAGGTTCAAATACATGTTCAATGATGTCAGGATTAAAACCATGGCCATTATCCTGGATGGATAACAACAAATAATCCTTAGTAACTTGGGTGCTGATGCTGATTTGAATGTCACCTTGGTCAACACTTTCTTGGGCATTTTTGATCAAATTAGTCAGCAATTGTGTCATCCGACCCCGGTCTAACAATAATCTGGGTTCAGGTTCTGTTAAATAAACTGAAAATAGGATGCCAGGATGTGACAAGCTATATAAGTCAACCATTTCGTTGATCAATCGATTCAAGCCACCCAGTTCTTTTTTCAGTTCTGGAGGTTTGGCATAATCTGAAAAAGCATTGACCAATGTTTTTAAATTTTCGACTTGCGATACAATGGTTTGAGTCGCGCGATCAAGAATTTCATCTTCTTCCTTAGATAATTTACCACTGAAACGCATGTGCATTCTTTCTGCTGATAGCTGAATGGGGGTCAATGGATTCTTTACTTCATGTGCCAGGCGCCTTGCAACTTCACTCCATGCGGCATCACGTTGTGCTTGGTTGATAATGGTTTGGTCATCAAAAACGATCACATGACCACCACCTTCCATTTCAGCATCACTGATTTGGCTGCCTCTAACCAATAAAATTCTTCTGAGTGAATCTTCTGCGATTAATACTTCCTGTTGCCAAAAATTGGTTTTATCACTGACTTTTTGTTTGATTAAGTCAATCAAAGGTACTAGTGTTGGGTTTTTCATGGCAATGTAGTCAATGTTCTGATTGATTAAGCTACGTTCACCTAAGTGTAGAATTTTATGGGTGGCTTCATTGGATAAGCGGATCAAAAAATCATTGTCTATGCTGATCACACCACTGGTTAAATGCGACATCACACTTTCTAAGTAGGCTCGTTGATTTTCTGCATCGCTTTGTGCACGATGGGCCAGGGCACTTGAAGTTGCAATTTGGGTTGACATCGAATTAAAGGATTGGACCAACAAACCCAGTTCGTCATTACTGGCAACTGGAATGACTTTGCTGAAATTTCCTTTGGTAATGGCATCTGTGGCTTCTGACAACATCTTGATCGGTTCTACCAGTCGTCTGGCTGAAGAAAAAGCCCTTAACATAGCCAATAAAACACTGATCAACAACACAATGGACAAAATAATGACAAAGGTGTTTTTTAATTGCTGACGTTGAAAGTTTTGCTTGTTGTATTCGTGATACTGAGTTTCAATATTAATGGCCAAACTTTCATATTCCACCGGAATAGGGAATAAGCCTTGTAGGATTCGACTTTGGCCTAAGCTGATTGACCTGTTACTGTTGATGGGAACAGCGACTCTGACTTGTAATCCTTCGTTAGCAGTCGGTTCAGCACGTGCATACAAGCGATTGTTACTGACTTCATTGATGGTGTTTTGAGGCAAACTGGGTGCCACAAATTTCAATGGATCAATGGAATTTGAACTGACCAATTGCCCATCGGCACTATAAATACTTAAAGATGTGGCTTTTGAATCATCTAATAGACGATCTAAATAAATACCTTGATTAAGTGGGTCAATTTCTGCAAGTTCAGCCGCAATGTCTTTACCAGTATTTAGGTGGGTGTTGGTCTGGGTGGCCAAAAATATATTGCCGAGTGATATGGCATCTTTAAGTGCTTGGTCAGTTTCGACTTCAAACCAAGAATCGACATATTGATTAACCAGCATGGTGGCAAATAAATAAACCACTATCACTGGTGGTAAGGATAATCCAGTAAACATCAAAACCATTCTGGTGGTGAGTTGAATGCCAGGTTCATTATTTCTACGTTTAAGGACTAACCAGACTATTCGCTGAATGATGATTAAAATTAAGATCACGACACCCAGCACTGATGCGGCAAACAACCAAATATAGATGCGATTGAATTGCTCGGCGCCTTGGATCGCCATGCCCAATAAATACAAGGCAGTTAGCAAAGTAACCACCAACAACAGGATGGGAAGATTTTTATTGAATAACAAGGCTTTTAAGCGTTTCCTCATGGCGCTTCAGGTGGCAAAATATGTATTGTAATGGGTATGCTTTGCCAATCTGAATTGATGTTCCAGTCAGCATCAAACACATTGGGTAGTTGCATGATTGAGGGCAAAGCTTGTTTATCCAGAAACACACGTGTTTCTAAGTAGTCGCCATCATTCCCACTGCTGAAATTAAATGTGGTTTTACTGCCTAAGTATTCAAGTAATTGATCCAATGATGCAAAACTGACTTTGCTTTTGGTGTTGATGTTGTGCAATTGGTATTGGCTGCTGAGAGAGAAATAACGAACTTGAATGGTTTGCAGCTTACTTTCAACTTTGGTATCAAACCACCACTTGACGGTTTGGTATAGTTTTGCCTGAATGACAAAAGAGATCACGATGCCATTATCAATAGCAGTTCGGACTTTATTTGATACTTGGATGTTAAAGTGTGGCGTGACTTGAATCGAGTTGTTGATGGCTTGTTGGTCGAGTTTTATAAATTCAGTGGCTTCAACTTGTGCATGAAACAAGAGCAACATTAAGCATTTTTTTAAATATGTGGTCATGCGGTTTTTTCTAACAAACAATAATAAAAACCATCCATTTGTTCAGTGCCGGTGATGATTTGTTGGCCAAACAGACAGTCTTCAGCAGCTTGTATATTGAGCGTGATCGCTTTAAATGTTGGGTTCTGCTTTAAAAACTTTTTGATTTGTCTTTCGTTTTCAGATCTGAATACTGAACAAGTTACATAAAGCATTTGTCCGCCTATTTTTAACAAAGAGGCCATTTGCATGATAATTTGGTGTTGTAATGTTGTTAGCTGTTTCAAATGAGTATTTTGTCTTAAAAGTTTAATGTCAGGATTGCGACGCACTACACCTGATGCACTACATGGCACATCCAACAATATTTTGTCATACATCTCACCTTGAAACCATGCTTTTGTATCAGTAGCATCTCCCTGGATGATTCTATGGGCAGATAAACTGAGTCGGTTCAGGTTGTCTTCGACCCGCAAAAGTCGCTTGGGGTCCTTTTCCAATATATCCAATTGAATGCCAGGTTCAAGTTCCAAGAGGTGACAACTTTTGCCTCCTGGAGCAGCGCATGCATCAAGTATTTTTTCTCCAGCTTGGGGATTAATCAGCAAGGCAGCATATTGTGCCGCTGCATCTTGAACGGAATATTCTCCTTGCGCCAATGCCAGGTTTCCTGACGTTTGAGTGTCATTCAAACGCCAAGCAGACTTGATGCTGCTGTGGGGGGTGCCTGCCTTGTCTTGTAGTAGGACTCTGGTTCTTATCCAAAGAGGGGGATGCTGATTGTTGGCTGTTAGGATCTGTGTGTAATGTTTTGGCCAATCTTTCTTTAATAGGTCAATCCACCATTGTGGATGGCAATATAGTTCCACCTCGTTCTGAGGTTTAAAATCTTCCTCTTCTACTGCCAGTTTCAGCACCTTATTTAGTAAGCCAGCAGCCCATTGTTTTTTTAATTTTTTTGCTGCGATGATGGCTTCGTTTACGATGGCATGATGAGGGGTGTTTAGGTGAACTTTTTGTGCCATGCTGAGGGTCATTAATTCAGCAATTAATTTGTCTTTCAATGGTTTGGTTACAAATTTTTGCCAGCGAGCTTCTAGGTTGTGGTGGTGTCTGAGGCTTTGGTAACAGATGTTTTGCACCCATGCTTTGTCTTGAGCACTGATTTGACTGGGTAATATATGTTGCATGGCTTGCTTCAAGTGTTGATGCTTGTTGACCACCTGATACATCACTTGAGCTGCTAATACACGAGTTTTGGGAGAATCACTCACACTTGATACCAATCTGACTTGGCTGCCATAAACGCGTTTATTGGCATGCGCTTTTTACCTGCTTTTTGAATTTCTAATAAACTTAATTGATTGGTGCCACACTGAATAACCAGTGTGGATTTATCGGCAAGCACCACGTCACCAGGTTGAGAAGTTGCGTCGGAATTTGTGATCAACTCTGCTTGCCAAATTTTCAAGTTATCACCATTGATTTCAGTTTGTGTTCCAGGCCAAGGGTTGAATGCCCTGATTTGGCGTTCTATTTCTGATGCTGACTTGTTCCAATCTATATTCGACTCTGCTTTGGCTAATTTGTGTGCATAGGTTGCTTTTGAATTATCTTGTTCTTGAGGCTTTGGAAGGGTTTTAGCTATTAATTCATTGACTGCAGTTACGATGGC
>JBPOFV010000129.1:0-6119 GCA_051252335.1 Marinicella sp.
CTGCTGACTTTTTGTTAACCATGATCATGCGTTGGTCACGCAATATGGAACATCCTGCTGACAGCTGGAATAATTTAAATAAATTTGCCCAACGGATGAAAGCTTTACCTTCATTCAGAGAAACTTATCGACGTGAAGGTCTCACTGATTGGCTTTAATTATTCTGTTGAATCTAGTTTTTGCTTATAGGCTTTCAAATCAGCTTCTAAAACATGGCTGGCCACTTTGATTAAGTCATATTCTGTAATTACACCAACTAACTTTCCATGCTCTACTACGGGCAAACAGCTAACCCTTTTTTCACGCATGATTTGAATCGCTTCAACTGTCGTGGTTTTGGGATCCACATAAATGGGTTGTTGATTCATGATTTCACTGATTGCTGTGCCTTTATAGTTATCGCCATCGACTATTTTTTTCAGTATAGATCGATGTGAAACCAAACCAACCAATTCACCTTCGTCATTTTCAACAGGCACGTGTCGAACACGTTTCCAATCCATGATACTGGCGGCTAAATCCATAGAGTCATCAGGCCTTACCGTGAGCAATTTTGTGGTCATAAATTGTCCCAGCAACATGAAACTGGCGCGCCAATCAGTTTGCTTATCAGCTGTGGCCAATGGCCATTCGTGAATCGGCCTATCTATCATTTGTTGTTGGTCCATGGCTGCCACCACTGAACGTACTTTTTCATCTGGGTGAATGTCTTTATCCATTTCAGTGATCGACTTTATCGCCCAACGAGCACCCGTTTGTTTAGTATCCACTCGTTTTTCTATGGTTGTCAGGTAGCGCTCTATATCATCATGATCCAGACCTGCGCTTTTCAAACCAGATTCAGCGATGGGTAACAATTCGTTTTTAATTAAGGTGGTGGCTGCAATACTTTCACCATTGATCCAATTAAAATGGCACTCCAAACCTGTTCTACATGCTTGCAAAAAATTATTCCTTGCATTTGAAAACCGCAATACTTGAGTGATGTCTTTGACTTTTTTATTCATACCTGACATCAAGCCAAAATAAAAGGCAGAATTGGCCACTTCATCGATAACTGATGGACCAGATGGCAGCACCCTGTTTTCAATGCGTAAATGAGCCACATTATCTTTGACACCGTAACAAGGTCTATTCCAACGATAAACCGTACCATTGTGTAACATCAAAGCCTTTAACTTGGGCATGATGCCTGCATTAACCATGGCCACTGGATCTTCTTCAAAATCTGATGTCAAAACCACTGAGAATCTGGAAATATCATCTCTGAACACGTCTACAATACTTTCAATCCACTCATTTCCAAAGTGCACACGAGGCTGAGTTCCTCTTTTCTGATGAGTGGTTGAACGAGTATCAATTGAGTTTTGAAAGACGGCAATTCTAGATTCATGCCACAAGCGATTGTGATGAATTAAGCCCGAATTAACTGCAACAGCCATTAATGGCGCAGTCACAGCTTGTGATAAATTATACATATCAACAAATTCATTTCCGCTGACTTGAAAGTGCACCTGAAAACTGGTATTCATGGCTTCAAGTAAGAAATTATCATGGGTCACTGAAAGTTCATCAACGCCTCGAATATCCATTCTAAAATCAGAGCCTCGAATTTCTTTCAGCCGGTCATTCAATTCATAATACCTGTCTACTGGAGTGATGCTGTCCATGGTTAAATCCAATTGCCTTAATGTCGGCAATATGCCAGCCAATATAATTCGGCTTTCATGATCCGATGCATGTTTACGAGCGATAGAAACCACTTCTTTGATTTCTTCTTCCATTTCGCTTAAACATTTTCCTTCAAATCTTCTGGGAGTTAAATTGGCTTCTATATTGAACAAAGCTATTTCATTGGTAAATCGTTCGTCAGTGATGTCATTTAAAATATCCAATGCGGTTAAATTCGGGCTGTAATCATTATCAGTGAGAAACATTTCCTGTTCAGCGCCAATCCTTCTTGCACCTGTTTCAATTAAGCCTTTCTCAATCATCAATTCCAACGCCCGCAGATCATTCAGAACAGCTCGGGTAAACAGTCTTTTCGCTTCGTTATCACCACCTCTTGATATATTTTGTTCACCCATAAGTTTCCTCTCTTTTCAGTCAATTCTTATTTTTCAGGTATTTTCAGTGCTCATATTATTTAACTGCACTCTTACATTAATACAACTGATAAATCCAAGTTAACATACCAGTTAACATGGCCCATGTAATGATGGTCAGCGGTACTCCTACTTTAACAAAGTCAATAAACTTATATCCACCTGCATTCATAACCAGCAAGTTTGTTTGGTATGCCATTGGAGTTGCATAACTTAAGTTTGCGCCAAATAAAACAGCCAAAACAAAAGGTTCAACTGGCATCCCTAAACGCTGCGCAATACTCACCGCAATTGGCGTTCCAATAACTGCGGCAGCATTGTTTGATATAACGTTGGTCATAACGGCCATAGAAAACATCAAAATTCCCAAAACCACGCCAGGTGCAAACCCTGAAGTAGATACCACAAACAAATTGGCCAAATAATCTGCACCACCGGTGGCCATCAAAGCCGCACCTAGAGCCAATGAGGCCACAATAATGAAAATGACCTGTGCACTTAAGGCATGTGTTGCATCACGCCAACGCAAACATCCTGTGGCGATCAAGACGAAGCAACCGATGATTGCACTGATTGAAATAGGAACCACATTGAATGCTGCTAAACCAACAACACCAGCCATAACAGCCAGAGCCAGTGGCGCTTTTTTGGTATGCGGCAACTCTTCACCGCCATCAAGAACCAACAATGAACCAGTTCTTTTAACCTCTTGAATCGCTTCATGCGTTCCTTGAACCAAGAGTACATCACCTGGCCTAAAGATTAAATCATCCATGCCTTTGGATGTAGCAGTGGTTTCCTTACCTTGTGAATGAACCGCTAATAATGTGAGTCCATATTTACTGTTTAACCTGGAATCACCTACCCTAACCCGATCTAGCAATGAACCTGAAGTAATCACCAATTCCGCAATTGATTGATCACCGGCAGATAATGGATGTGATTCATCAACTTGATGCTCACCTGTAAACAAGGAACCACCCAATTCAACCTCATATTCCCTGAGGTTATCCGCGGTGTCAGAAACAATCAAACGATCTCCAGACTTAATGATTACATCAGGTAAAGTGGCAATGGACAATCCTTCACCTCGAACTATTCTTTGTATATTAATTTTACCATCGACTTTTTCTCTGACTTCAGCCAAAGTCTTGCCATCTGCAAATTCGGATTCATTGATTTTAATCTCCGCTGAAAACACCCTTGGTGAAGTGTCTTTTAATGGCGGAGTTCGATCAGGTAATATCAGCGGAGCGACCAGCCATAAATACAAAATAGCGACAACAGCCGTGATGGCAACTGGAAAAATAAAGTCAAACATACCAAACTCAGGTACTCCAAGACCTTCAGCTACTTTAACTACCAGTAAATTAGTTGAGGTTCCAATGGTGGTTGCCATGCCCCCTAATAAGGTAGCTAAACCCATTGGTAATAAGGTGCCAGATGATGACTGCCCTGTTCTCAATGAAACACTGATTAATACGGGTAACAACAACACCACGATAGGCGTATTGTTCACAAAAGCGCTCAATACAGCACCTGTGATTAACGTTAACAACAATGATAATGACGGACTGACTTTCCAAATTTTTGCCAAATATCGCCCGATTGGTTCCATGGCACCTGTCCTGACCAGTGCCTGACCAGCCACCATCAAAGCACACACGGCTATTAAGGCTTCATTACCAAATCCCACAAAAAATGTTTTTATTGGGAACAGAGAACCATCACTTTGTTGATAAGGAAAGATATGAAACCCCAAAATCAAAGCACAAAGTACAAATAAACTTGAGGTCTGTAATGGAATCCTGTCATTAGCGAACAAAATTAAAGCGACCAAAGTTAATAACAAGACACCCATGGCATGAGGCTGTAAGGTGTTAGCTAAAAGTTCCGATTCCATAAACATGTTTTATTGAAGTAATTTTATAGTCTATCAAATTGAAAAAGAAAATTCACAAAAACATGATCATCTGAATTTTATTTATAGCATCATAAGTCCCAATAAGAAACTTTCAAATCAGGATGTCCTTCATAGTAATCTAATCAATAATTGAATTATGTTGCAGTAAACCATGTATGATTACTTATTTTTTGGATACAACAATTAAACAAAACCAACTTCAAAGTGATCTAAAAGGCCTAAATCAATTAGCAGGTGATGGCTTCGAAGGCGTGTTGGACTTAGTAGAAGCCATGCACCAACGAATTTCAAGTTTAGGGGGCTTAATAAATCTAGGTGATCTCAATCAAACCAATGGGCTAACAGGTCTGATATACCGATCCATAAAAACAACTGCGAAAATCAGTGTCAAAAGTATCGACTTTGCTTTATCAAAATTCAGTCCCATCCTGCCAAATATCAAGAATAATAAACAAAGAATTCAGTGGATATCAATTCTCAATGGCATATTAGGTGATCATTTAGTCGCAACCAACAACCCCTTAGCCATTGATATGACTTGGATTTATCAAGGTACAGAAGTCACTCCTGAACACATGGCCAATCTATGCAACCAACAAAACGGTCAACCTTTGCTGTTGGTGCATGGCCTATGCATGAATGACCAACAATGGGAACATAACGAGCACGATCATGGACTTGAGTTACACAAAGTAAGTAACATGCTACCCATTTATGTACGCTATAACAGTGGATTGGCCGTGACTGAAAATGGGCTTGCACTCAGTCAAATGTTGGAGCGGTTTTTCAAAACCTTAGAAGTCGATAAGACCAGTGATGCATTGTGTCATTCGATGGGTGGACTGGTATTTCGCAGCGCCATTCATACAGCCATAAAAAACAAATATGACTGGCCAAAAAGAATCAACAATGCAGTGTTTTTAGGCACGCCTCACCAAGGTGCTGTGTTAGAAAAATCAGGTCACTTGATGAATTATTTAATAAGCATCAGCCCATACAGTGCCCCATTCAGCAAATTGATCAATGTGCGTAGTTTAGGCATCAAAGACTTACGCCATGGCACCACAACTCGTCATGGTGAAAACAATCAATTACCACAGCATATAAATGGTTACGCCATTGCAGCATCTACCCAGGTTGGAATGACCAGTAACATCCACCAAAAAATGGTGGGTGATGGGTTAGTCAGTGTAGATTCTGCATTAGGGGAACATAAGAACTCAACAAAAACAATTTTTTTCAAACCCCAAAACAAAATCACATTTAATGGTGTTTCACACATGGGGCTATTATCAAGCCTTGATGTTTTTATTCAACTTAAAAACATATTCTCAGAAAATTGTTAATTATGTTGCTCTAAAACCTTTGTATTAACTTTGCACTAAATTTTCTTTGAAAAAACTGATGGTCCTTTGCCATGCCAAAGCAGCGGTCTCTGGATTGAATCTTGGAGTTGAGTCATTGTGAAATCCATGTTTACTGTTTTCATAAAAATGAACCTGGTACGTTTTGCCATGCATTTTTAAGGCCTTTTCATAATCAGGCCAACCTGCATTAACCCGTTCATCATCATCTCCATATTGAATCAATAAAGGGGCATTGATTTTAGCAGTTTCCTCAGCACTGGGTTGAGTACCATAAAATGGCACGGCTCCTTTTAAACCGGGTATTTGAGTGGCCATCATATTTGAAACCCAACCACCAAAGCAAAAGCCAACCACCCCAATGCAACCATTACAGTTTGGGTGGTTATATAAATAGTCATATGCAGCAATAAACTCATTCAACATATCGCCGCGATCACGTGTTCTTTGCATTGTTCTCCCATCGTCATCATTGCCTGGATATCCACCAAGTGGACTTAAGGCATCTGGGGCAATCGCGATAAAACCTTCTACACTTGCACGCCTGCCTACATCAGCAATATACGGATTTAAACCGCGATTCTCGTGTACCACAACAACACCAGGAAATTGTTTGACGTCCGCAACAGGGGTGCTGAGTTGTGCTGTTATTTGGGTATTGCTTTTGGGCGAATCATATTGCACCATCTCTACTTTGACCCGTACATCTGATACGGGGATTTGGAT
>JBPOFV010000130.1:0-6096 GCA_051252335.1 Marinicella sp.
GTCCTGAGCAGTAATCTCCATACATGTATTGTCCTTGAATACTTTCTACAGGCCCACGATAAACATATCCACCGGTGATTGAACACCTACCGCCGCTGTGATTTTTAACCAAAATAGGGTCAACAAATGTACCCGTACAACCGGCAAAAGAAATGTCGCCTTCACGGCAATTCCAGCCATAATTTTCACCACCTGTACTGGCTGCGGCTTGGAAACTGATTTCTTCACGTGCATTTTGACCCACATCACCTATATACAGGTCACCGGTGTCTTTATCAAAGCTAAAACGCCATGGGTTTCTTACGCCCCAAGCCCAAATCTCTGGACATGTACTGGGTGTTCCTGTAAAAGGATTGTCTGCTGGGATGCTGTAATTATCACCCTCTTGTGGACAAACGTGATCGGTGTCTGAAACAGGTGCAGGATGAGAAGGCGCACTGTCACCATCAACATCGATACGCATGATTGTGCCCAGAACAGAACCTAAATTTTGGCCTCGATTTCTGGGGTCACCACCACTGCCGCCATCTCCCATGCCGATGTATAAATAACCATCAGGTCCAAATGAAATGTGTCCACCATTGTGGTTTGAGAAATCCTGAACGACACGCATAATAACTGTCCCTGAGCCAGCATCAGCCACATTGTTGGTGGTTGGGTCCCCTGTGACATGATAGCGCTCGATTATTGTGTCGCCTGAATCACTGCCAGATTTACTGTAATTCACATAAAAATAGCCGTTGCTGCTGTATTCGGGGTGAAAAGCCAATCCAAGTAACCCTTGTTCATTTCCGCCTGAATTAACTTTGGCATCAATATCGAGAAATGGGGTGGGTAGGAGATTGTCCTCATCATCGATGACCCGAATGTACCCATCTTGATTGATCACAAACAAACGATTAGACCCATCACCTGCATGTGTAACGCCAAGATTGTCACTGACACTGGCGACAAGTTCTAGTCCAACATCAGCTGGAACTTGGGCGTGTGAATAGGTTGCTGTGCAAATAGCAATGGATATCATTAATATGTTTTTTATCATGTTTAAGCCTTTATTTAATTCGTTTTACTTTTACACTTCTGTTACCGTCAACCCTGAGTGAGTATGAACCCATCATTTTAGGTTCAATAGTTACCAGTTTGCGACCGTCTTTCTTGATAAACACAGAGCCACTAGAAATGCGTTTCCAGATCTGGCCATTATCAAGTTCATAAAAAGTGTTGCCTAATTTGTCATCGTATGTATTTTCAAGGCGGGCTTTGATTTCTCTTCTATCAGTTCCTTGTCTTCTGGCTTCAAATCCAGCGTTTCGTTTTCTGATTTCTCGGTCTATCATGGCCTGCTTATTTTTGATCCAATCATCTAATGCGTTAAGTTCATCTGCTGATAATTTGTTTAACCCAGTTATTTGTTTTTCTTCTTCAGTCATTTCGCTTAAATCGGGTGATTTTGCCATGCCCAAAGAGCAGAAAAACAGCAAAGAAAACAAGAACAGTTTTTTAGTCATATTGATACTCAAAATTAATAAGCTGACAAATATACATCAATATCGGCTAAATTTCGCCGTAATATTGGTTAACTCATCACAAAAAGTGCTCTTTTTTACAGAATTAATATCTGTTATAACAAACTTTTAACACTGTATTCTAAAAATTAAGTAAAATGCGAATTAGAAAACCACAAAAGAAAAAACGTAACTCAATACTGAAAGGTAGCAATTGAAATGATAAAAAAGAATTCAAGCAAAGTCTTATTTTTGCTAAGTGCTGCATTTGTGTTTAATGCGCAAGCACAAATTAATTTAAAACTCGATCGTGATTTATTGAATGGAGGCGAGCCAGTTGTGCCTGTGATTTCATTGAATGGAGATACAGATTATGAAATCAGTACCAGCCAAGTCAATGTGACCAGTAGGTACCCTGTGATTTGTAATCGAATTGGTGGTTACACACCTGCTTCAAACGTTCGTGCCCGAATAAATGATCCAAATGGTGATAACAAAGGTGACGCTGATGGTGAAGAATCGTTAATGGGCATTCAGTCCAGTATTGATTACTACCTCAGAGAAAGATCCGTAAATGTAAAATCAGAAAACCGCAACAAATCTTTGTGTTTATCTTACGAAGTTTTTGATGTGATTTTTGCAGATGCATTTGCTGATGAATCAGTCCCTGAGGTATCCACCATCAGTTATGAAATTTTCAATGAACCTCCTGGTGGATTTATGCCTGGTGATGATTTGAGATATGATGTGATTTACCAAAATCAATCGCCTCTTGGTCAGTTGGTGGATTTAGTTGAATACTATCCCTATACAAGCAACAGTGAAAGTTACTTTGATGGACAATCTGTCAGCATGTTGCTTTGTCAGGTTTTGGATGGAAATGATGGATTTGTTGAATCATGTTCTAATTCAAATGGATTAATCAGTGATGTGACACTGGCACCTGATCATAAAATTGTATTTTCTGTAGAAAGACCTATTTCTGCATCTTCAGCACCTGGTTCTACGCTAGACTTGATGGCCGCAGTCTTTACAAAAGTGTTCACCATTGATTCTGGTGGTTCAGGAGCAACTCAAGGTTTGGGTGAAAATCTATCGTTTGGTGGGTTTGATAAAAAATTGATGAGGATACCCATTGTTGAAGACAATTAATATTTTGTAATCTGATTACATCAAAGGATATACTAAAAGCAGCCCTGGGCTGCTTTTTTTATTGTATTTTGCAAATGACACCAGAGAGATTTAAGAAGTTAAAACAAGTATTATCTTGCCGACAGACAGATTTAACTGTCGTAATGGATTGGGTACATAAACCCCATAATTTTAATGCCATCATCAGATCATGTGATGCTGTGGGTGTCTATGAGGCACATTTTATTCCAGTAAATAATGGTTACAGGCCATTTCGTAATACTGCCAAAGGTGCCCAAAAATATGTCAAAGCACATAAGCATGATGACTTTTCATCTGCAGCTTCTGCCTTAAAAAGATCAGGACACCAACTCTTGGCGGCACATTTTTCTGAAACTGCAGTTGATTTTAAGCAGGTTGATTACACGATACCAACTGCCATCGTTATGGGTGCAGAGCTCAAAGGCCTGTCTGCATCTTCAGCCGAACTGGTTGATCAGCATATCATTGTGCCCATGACTGGTGTAGTGACTTCATTGAATGTTTCGGTGGCATGTGCATTGATTTTGTATGAAGCGCAACGTCAAAGGCAAGCAGCCGGCATGTATGACAGAAAGTCATTGGATGACGCTAAATTCAATCAATTACTGTTTGAATGGTGCTGGCCTAAAATCGCACGTTTTTGTCAGAATCAGGGTAGGCCTTATCCTGAGTTAGATGAAAATGGTGAGTTCAAAAGTTTTTGAAATTTAGGATCGGCTGAAATTTGATCCAAGGCAAATGGGATTTTAACTGGTTGGGAAGCTTGGTTTTCAAAGTCTGACCAGCGCGATGGAAATGACTCGATGTATCTGTGGTGTTTTCTAGAATGAATAAAGTCTTTTGCCAACAAAGTTATGCTGGCTTGTGAGGCAGCACATTCATTCATCATGTTAATACTGTCCGCAGTGATGAAGATATGTTGTGCTTGGCTTAGAATTTGTTGGTATGGATTGGGTCCATCCGAGGATTTAAACCAAAAACTGTCGTTTGCTGATAAATGTTTTTTTATTAGGCTGATGGCTGCTTCAGTAAGTCGGGGAGAGCCACAAATGGTTAAGGGCCTTGCCGCAGCTAATTGCCGAATTCTTTTGATGTCTTGTTGAAATTTTGTTTTGAAATAATTTCTTGGTGGATTACCAATTAACAACACCAAATCACATGATCCTGATTTTGATGTACTTTTTGCTGTTGAAAACCATGACTCATTAAAGGTGTGAATACTGCCAGTGAATGAAATGACATTTGGTCCGGATTTATTGTCGTGTTCTGGTGTTAGCACCAAATCATAATTATTGGCTTGGTCTTTTGGGTCCAGTATTTGTATGTGTTTAACTGGCGATTTTTGGAATTTGAGTTTTTGGCTGATGAATTTTCCAACTGCAGCGGCCTTTCTGCCAGTAGTGATAACCACATCAGGTGGGTTATTCAGATTTGGCCTGTTATCATGACTCCAGACAACACCATGTGACATTCCAGGTATGATTCTTGGGGCAAATGACAACCAAGGTTGTTTTAAATGAAATGGCAGCAGTGTGACATGTTGGGCCATTTGCTTGGCCAAAGCCAAACTTTGGACTTCATGGCCTTTGCGGCCATCTGATAACACCCAACACAGATTTACTTTATTCAAATGCATTCACAGTTTATAATAGCTCATCCATTATAGTGGTCAAAGTTATTACTGCAAAGTACCGCATCATTTAACTTGATCATTTGAACGATGTGAATCAAAGTATTTCTTTATATTATGTACAGAATTTAGGATTGATAATGAGTCAAAAAGCCGCTAACACAGAAAAAGTATACCATGTCAAACGCAGTGAATTACCCGTTTCATGCCCGGGCAAGGACATGGCTTTATGGAATTCACATCCCAAGGTTTTCTTAGCGATTGAGAAAACTGGCGAAGCCGTATGTGAATACTGTGGTGCAAAATATGTTTTGCTCGATGAATAATTTTTGCCATTGAATTGTATCCAAAGAATTTCTGAGTGAGGATTTATGCCAACTGATTGCGATCCAGAGACTGCAGTCAGTTTAACTGTATTACAAGTTGTGCCTGAGCTTAAAGTGGGTGGGGTAGAACGAGGTACAGTTGAGTTTGCCACGTATCTAAAACAGCAAGGTCACAACCCAATTGTGGTTTCGGCAGGTGGACCTTTGGTTGCAACACTTGAGTCCAATCAAATCACTCATATTCAAATGAATGTGGCTAAGAAATCAATCAGTTCATTGTTTTCTGTCAAAAAGTTAAAAAATCTGATGATTCAACACCAAGTTGATGTGGTGCATGCAAGATCACGTATTCCTGCTTGGCTCTGTCATTTTGCTCTGCAGCGAATCAAACAGAACAAGCCTGGTTTTGTGACGACCTTACATGGCCTACATTCAATCAATCGTTATTCAGCGATCATGGCAGGTAGTGATGCGGTCATAGCGGTATCAAACGCAGCAAAAAATTATCTAGAAACAAATTACAGTCGATACTTAAAATCATCGCCAATCGTAATTTACCGAGGCATTGACCCACAATTTAAATACGGTTATCAATCTGATACATTGTGGCAAGAAGGATTCAACGCTAAATTGAACAATAAGCAGCCTGGTAAAACTGTGTTATTACCTGGGCGCTTAAGCCCATTAAAAGGCATAGAACATTTAATCCCTTGGTTACAATCAACTGAATTTGATGGTTATTTATTGATCAATGCCACTCCAGGTGAATCCAATTACAGTCGCAAAGTTGACAATTTATTTGCCAAACATCAGTTGTCAGATCGCTTGGTTTGGTTGGGCACAGAAAGGAACATGCCTGCATTGTATGCTGCTGTTGACTTGGTGGTTTCAGTGAATAACAAGCCAGAAAGTTTCGGTCGTACTGTGCTTGAAGCATTAAGTGTTGGCAAACCCGTTGTCGCATTTTCACATGGAGGAGTGGTTGAAGTCATGCAACAGTTATTTCCTGAAGGATTGGTCACAGCAGGTGATGATGCCGCACTAACTCGACGTATTGATGATTTTTTAAACTCACCTCCAAAAGTCAAAAAACACCAATTATTTACCAACCAAGACATGTTTGAGAAAACCATAAGAGTCTACCAAAAGCTGATTCATTCTAATGACTGAAACCGATAAACAACAACATTTGCTGATGGCCTTATTTGTGGGTGTTATAGGCTTGTTGCCATTCGGCAGGATGTCTGAAATTCCAATTTTGATCCTTGCAATTTGGGGTTTAATTGTTTGTATCAAAAATTTCCGAACCATGGTTAAAACAACTTGGTTTAAACCTTTTACCATTCTTTTTGTGGGTTATTTTTTGATCATCACAGTCTCTGCTGTGGATTCATATTGGAGTGAAAAGAGTTGGTTGATAGGGGTGTCATCTTGGCGCTTTTATTTTATGGGACTGCTTGTC
>JBPOFV010000131.1:0-6053 GCA_051252335.1 Marinicella sp.
CATTTAACTCGAGTGGTTGGCTTATTGAACCATCAAAGCGTGAACATCTTAATTATTTTGCTTGTGGTTTGAAAGCTTAGTTCTTCAGGTAGGCAAAATTTATGAACATTCGTTTTGGCGCTTAAACAGTGAGCTTTTGGCCGGACAAAGGGTTTCAGTACCAAAACTTAAAATCAATTAATCATTGGCTTATAATAAATAACTTATCATTGATATAAGAGGTTTGAATATGGGTAGTGTAATTGGAGTGGGCGGAATTTTCTTCAAGTCAGATAATCCCAGCCGTCTTTATGCTTGGTATGAAAAATACCTTAACATGAAAAAAGGTGAAGGACCTGGTGTCTCACTAAAATCAAATTCTAAGTATACTGTTTGGAGTATTTTTGCTTCAGATTCTGATTATTTTTCACCTGGCTCACAAGCCTATATGTTCAATCTGGTGGTTGATAACTTAGATGAAACATTGCAACAGGTGGAAGCCGGAGGTGCAAAAGTAATCGGAGGTATTGACGATTGGTATAATGGTCGATTTGGATGGTTTCTAGATCCGGATGGAAATAAAGTCGAGTTATGGGAGCCCAATGGTCAATAGACGCTTGCCCGTAAACTTAATATCATCAGTGTTAATTAAAGTGATTTAAAGCCCCTTTTATTTTGTAGTATTTAATTTACTGTTTAGTGATGGTGCCATCACTTTGGGCCACTAAAGACACATCGGCTTTCCGACCGGCAAACAGGCCATTGGTAACCACACCGGGTATTTGATTGATATTAAGTTCTAACTCGACTGGGTCTAGAATTTTGAGGTTGTGAATGTCGATGATTTGGTTGCCGTTATCAGTAACAAATCCTTCGCGGTAAATGGGTTGGCCACCAAGTTTAACCATTTGTCGAGCTACAAAACTGCGGGCCATTGGTAGTACTTCAATTGGAAGTGGAAATTTGCCCAGTAAGTCTACACATTTACTGTCATCAACAATACAAATAAACTGTTTACTGGCAGCAGCAATGATTTTTTCACGGGTTAGTGCTCCACCGCCACCTTTGATCAGACGATTGTGCGCATCACATTCATCAGCCCCATCAATGTATAAGGACAAATCGCCGGTTTGATTCAGCTCTTTCACAGTAAAGCCATGAGCTTCAAGCAGCTTGGTTGATGCTTCAGAACTCGAAACCACCGCTTCGATGCGATTTTTAACTTGTGGCAATAAATCAATCAAGTGATTCACTGTTGAGCCAGTACCTATACCAATCACCATATCATAGTCATTGATGTAAGTGAGCGCGGCTTCTGCCACTTGTCTTTTGAGGTCATCAGCGTTCATATTGATTGGAGTCCTTGTTCTGTGAAGATGTACTGCAGTTTAACATCCCAGCTATCAGTGGGCAATTGCTCAATCTGTTGAAATTGATAAGCCACACCAGCTAAAATAGTGTGCTGATTGTTGGCAAAATATCGATCGTAAAAGCCGCCTCCCATTCCCAAGCGGTGTCCCTTGTGATCAAAAGCAACCAGCGGCATCAAGCACAAATCTAACTCAGGCTCGGCTAATCCTTGTACAAAATCAGGTTGTTTGATGCCATACCTGTGATTCTTTATGGCTAACTCAGGTGTAAAAAGGTGAAATTGCATGCGTTCAGACTGAATTGAAGGTACATACAAATTTTTGTTGGAGTCATTCAGCAATTCAGTTAAGTCGACTTCGCCATTAAAGGGCAGGTATATGGCGATGTGTTGATTGTTAGACCACAAAGATGATTGAAGGATGTGGCGAGTCACTTGTGCGCTAGAATCCTTAATGGCTTGAGCCGTTAAGTTTTTTCTGTGAGTGCGTAATAGGGCTCTGAATTCGTTTTTGTTCATGAATAGATCAAGGCCAAGATAAGATGTAGGTGTTAACCACATGTGCCGTAGTACACTGGCGTCCTTGGTACCAAAGGTACAAGGCGGAAATTCTTCAACTATCTAAGGCTTCTCACTGCAAGGTGAGCATGCACACTGACGATTGATAAAATTCCCTGTTAATAATAATTAGGGCCAAGGCATATGCGTATACCTCGAACACGGCAGTTAACACCATTGTGTAAAGTTTAGTCGCTTGCTAAGGCTTGTTCAAGTTTCTCGTTGAGTTTTTTGACAGAGGACAACACTTCAACATCGTAGTGCTGATTGATGGATTGAGCTTTGATCAGTTCGTGGGAGATATTCAAAGCTGCCATGAGCGCTATTTTGTCACTCGACATGGTGCTGTTATTGCTCTTGATTTCGTGCATGGTTTTATCCAAGTGATCTGCAGCAGTTAACAATGATGTACGTTCATCTTCATCACAAGCAAATTGATATTCACGATTGAGTATGCGGACTGATATTTTGGTTTGGCTCATGCTGTTTGCTCCAAAGATTTCAATCTGGAAATCATCGATTCTAAGCGATTTTTAGCTTGATCGTTCTTTTGCATCAGCAATGATTTTTCATTGGTTAATTCAGCCAATTTATTTTTCAAAGCATTATTTTCTGCTCTGGTCTTGGCTAACAAATCAATCATTTGATCAGTGGTTCTTTCTAAAAGTCTTATATCATCCATCGTTGGGGCCGTTCTCGGTTAATAACAAGTAAACTGTATCGCGTGAATTTCACTGAATAAATATAGTTTGTTCGCCCTCAAAGGTCAACAAAGATATGAGAAAATTAACACAAGTTTATGAAAAATATCATAAAATACGCACCACTTTAACTCAAATATTGAAAAATGATTCCATATCAGCCATTTGCCGACCATTTAACGTCAATCGGGGTGCTGGCCTCACCGTCTGAATTGCATGCCCAAGCCTGTGCGGTTTTGTGTGTCAACAAAGACACGCAATTTGAACATTGGTTGTCTTTGATGGTGAATGAATATTGTGTCGAAAACCCCAAGGATCAGAATTTTAAAATGGTGATGTCAGCGGTCTTTGATTATGCCAAAGAACAATTGGCTAAAGATGACTATTCTTTTCAATTGTTACTGCCTCAAGACAACAGCTCTTTAGCCGATCGAGTGGCCGTACTGTCTGAATGGGTATCCACATTTCTGTCTGCACTGGGCACAGCAGGCATGTCGGAAAGAGGTTTATCTAAAGAAGGTGTTGAGTTTTTAAATGACATGGGACAAATTGCCGGAATTGAAAATGATACTGATGATGTCACAGGAGAAGAATTAGACTTTGTAGAAATCACAGAATATATCCGCACTGGTGTCATGATGTTGTTTATAGAATTGAATGTAACTGACATACCTTCAAGAAGCATAAATTAATCAATAAAATACTTGCAACTAAACTAGGAATTAAGTACCATTCCCGCTCTTTGTGAATGGCGTGGTCTGAGGGTGCATTTTTGTGTAGCAAATCTCTGACAAAGCCCAATAATTAAAAACGTAGAATAATATGAAAACATTTAGTGCAAAAGCAGAAGAAATCAATCGTGAATGGTTTTTGATTGATGCCGAAGGTAAGACCTTGGGTCGCATGGCCTCTGAAATTGCTTTAAGGCTTCGTGGCAAACACAAGCCAGAATTTACACCTCATGTGGATACAGGTGATTACATTGTTGTTGTTAATGCTGATAAAGTGGCAGTAACAGGTAATAAGTTAAATGATAAGTTGTATCATCATCACACAGGGTATGTGGGTAATTTAAAGACTATTAAATTGAAAGATTTATTAGAAAAACATCCTGAGCGAGTCATCGAGAAAGCGGTTAAAGGCATGTTGCCTAAAAATACATTGGGTCGTCAAATGTACCGTAAATTAAAAGTGTATGCAGGTCCTGCACATCCGCATGAAGCTCAAGAACCAAAAGCCCTAGAAATATAAGACACGAGGTATAAGAATATTATGGCAACTCAACAATATTACGGAACAGGCAGAAGAAAATCATCATCTGCACGCGTGTTCTTAACACCAGGTACAGGTAAAATCATCGTTAACGATAAAGACATCAATGAGTATTTCAGTAGAGAAACTGGTGTGATGATTGCAACTCAACCTTTAGATAAATTAGGCCTGAAAGATCAATTCGATATCAAAGCAACTGTTGTTGGTGGTGGAACCACTGGTCAAGCTGGTGCCATTCGTTTAGGTTTATCACGTGCTTTATTAGAGTCAGATGATACTTTGCGTCCCGCATTGAAAGAATATTCATTCTTAACACGTGATGCCAGAAAAGTGGAAAGAAAGAAAGTTGGTTTGCGCAAAGCACGTCGTTCTGTACAGTTCTCGAAACGTTAATCAGAACTTTACAACCCATCAAAAAAAGCTGGTTTATACCGGCTTTTTTTTTGGCCTAATGAAATGTATAGGCAACTACTTGAGAACCGAGTCACAGAAAATAATGACAATTTGAGGTAAATTGTTGCGGATTTTATTCAATCTAATGACATGTTAGTAAGCAAGACAACACAGACTAAACTAGTGAGGCGGATTATTCGTTTGTTTACCTATGGTGGTATTTTCTTGTTACTCAATGTTTCATTGGCTGTGTTTTTCTATATGCTGTATGGGATGCAAAACCCCATAGATTGGATTTTAACAGGTATTTATGCCTTACTTTCAATCGCATCGTATTACATATTTTCTATCAATGACATTCATGCGGTTAAGTTAAAAGGACGCAGTATGGCATTAGGCTTTTTATCCGGTCATATTGGCCTGTCTTTATTGGTTATGTCGTTTATCTTTGCTTTGCCTGAAAAAATGGCATTGTATGTTGCAGGGATTCTGATGGTTGTCAGTTATATGTTAGGTACATACGGCATCAATAAATGGTCTAGGCATCATCAGCAGAACAAGAGACTTTTAAAACATGAATTAAAAACTGATCAATTAACGCAGTTATTTAATCGCCGGGCCTTGGCGCAAAATGCTTTGCACGAAGAACAATTCAGCCGAGAATCAAAAAGCGATTTATCCTTGCTTATCCTGGATATTGATGACTTTAAAATAATCAATGACCAGCATGGCCATACAGCTGGTGATGAAGTGTTGAAACAGGTGAGCCAAGTATTTAATCACTATTTAAGGAAGTCCGGCAGCGTCTATCGCTGGGGTGGTGAAGAATTTGTGATGTTACTGCCTGTTACAGGTTTGTTTGAGGCCAACAGGGTGGCTAATAAATTGATTGAAAAAATTGCGGAGAAGGATTTTGTGATCAATGATGTGCTGACTTTGAAATTGACCATCAGTATTGGTGTGGCACAATGGCTTGCGGATGAATCTTTGTGTAAAGAAACGTTGGAACGTGCTGACCAAGCTTTGTATAAAGCCAAGTCTGCTGGTAAAAATGCAGTTGTTGTGGCTGATTACAAAGATAATTCATACGTTTATTCCAAGGAAGATCAAACCAAAACAGCTTGATCTTCTGCTTCAAAATAAAATCAATTAAACAAACTCTTTATTATTTTTAGCGTGTTTTACCAACAATGGAGCGACGGCAAATCTTGAGCCGTGTTGTTTTTCTAAAGTACTCAGAGTTTCTACCACTTGATCTGCACCAGTGCTGTTAATAAAACTAAATGGACCACCGGTGAATGGCGGAAAGCCTAAGCCTAAAATAGCGGCTAAATCCCCGTCTTTGGCATTGAATAGAATTCCCTCTTCTAAACAGTGAACACATTCATTGACAAAAATTAAGCCAATCCTGTTTTGAATGTCTGCTTTTGCAAAATCTTTTCTTTCTGAACCACCGAAATAAGCATACATATCAGTATTAACTGTTTTACGACCGTGTTTTGGGTAGTTATAAAATCCTTTACCAGTTTTACGACCAAATAATTTTGCATCCGCCAGTTTTTGTACCGTATCATCTTGTTCTATGCCACGAGCAACAAACATGTCGCCCAATGCACCTCGTGCAATGTGAGCACCCACATCAATGCCCACTTCGTCCATCAAGGCCAAAGGCCCAACAGGAAAACCCCAGTCCTTCATGGCACTATCGATGTCCTCGATTTTGGCACCATCATGGAGTACTTTAATGGCTTCATGGGTTAAGGCGGATAAGACTCTGGTGG
>JBPOFV010000132.1:0-6051 GCA_051252335.1 Marinicella sp.
GGTTGAAATGAATAATTTTTATGAATTTTGCAACCCTTTTGTCATGGTTGAACTGGTAAAATGATTGGCTTTTCTTAGTTTCAGAGGGTTAAATGAAATACTTACAATTATTCGTATTGATGCTGATGCTGTCAAATTCACACGTGAATGCACAAGACATCATCATCAATGAATTCCAGGCCGATCCAGCCGGTGACATCAGTGGAGATGCCAATGGTGATGGCGTCAGAGATGGTGCACAAGATGAATTCGTAGAACTCTACAATAATTCAGGTGCTGATTTGGATGTTTCAGGTTGGACGATTGCTGATGGATTTGGTGTCAGACATACCTTTCCTGCAGCCTCAGTGATTCCAGGCGATTGTTCAATCGTGGTATTTGGCGGCGGCACACCATCAGGTGTATTTGGCAATTCAGTGGTGCAGATAGCTTCTTCCGGTGGCTTGGGTTTGAATAATGGTGGTGATGACATCATTGTTAATGACGGCTTATCTGATGTGGCTGCTTATACCTATGGTTCAGAAGGTGGAAATGACGAAGCCTTAACTTTAGATCCTGATGTCACAGGCCTGACTTTTGTTGGTCACAGTGTGGCCACAGGCAGCGGTGGAGACTTGTTCTCACCGGGTACACTAATTGATGGCTCTGGCTTTGCAGGTTGTGCTGCTGTGGTCGATACACCTCCGAGCGTATCATCAACTACGCCAATTGATGCGGCAGTTGATGTGGCTGTGAATTCGGACATCACTGTGAATTTTAATGAGGCAATTGATGCCACAGCCAGCGCCGTAACAATTACCTGTGATGCGATGCCACAGCCATTCTCAGGATTGCCTTTTTCAGGTGCATCCATGGTTCTAACTCCAGATGCGGATTTACCTTTTGATGCCAGTTGTACGGTCGATGTTTTGGCAACTCAGGTCACTGATCAGGATGGTTCTATCGATAACATGTCGATGGATTATTCTTTTGGCTTTACGGTTGCATCTGATACACCCGCTGCCTTAATAATCAATGAATTTCAAGCGGATCCTGATGCCACTGATGGTGATGCCAATGGTGATGGAGTTGTCGACACCAGCCAAGATGAATTTGTGGAGTTGTACAACAACTCAGGTGCCGATCTTGATGTTTCTGGCTGGACATTATCTGATGGCGCTGCTGTAAGGCACACCTTCCCAGCAGCCTCTGTAATCCCTGCCAATTGTAGTCTTGTGGTTTTTGGTGGTGGTACACCAACTGGTACTTTTGGCGATGCAGTGGTTCAAACAGCCAGTGCAGGTTTTATAGGACTTAATAATGGCGGGGACACCATTACTGTTAATGACGGCTTATCTGATGTGGCTGCTTATACCTATGGTTCAGAAGGTGGTAATAATGAAGCCTTAACTTTAGATCCTGATGTCACAGGTTTGACTTATGTAGGTCACAGCAGTGTAACCGGCAGTGGTGGTAGTTTATTTTCACCAGGCACACGTATAGATGGAACTGATTTTGCAGGTTGTGGTGTACCAGCACCGATAGACATCATTGTGAATGAATACCAAGCTGATCCAGACGCATCAGCTGGCGATGCCAATGGCGATGGTGTCGTGGATACCAGTCAAGATGAATTCATTGAAATTTACAACAATGGCAGTGAATTGGTTGATATTTCAGGGTGGACTGTAGCTGATGGCGTAGCTGTCAGGCATACGTTTGCACCCGGTACGATGTTAGATGCCTGTAAATCAATAGTGGTATTTGGTGGTGGTACACCTACCGGATCTTTTGGTGGATCACAAACTGTGGTCGCCACGGAAGGATTTCTTGGCTTGAATAACGGTGGTGACAGCATCATCATCAATGACGGCATGGTCGACCAAGTTAATTTAGTTTATGGTGCATCAAGTACCAATCAATCTTATACCCTGGATCCAGACATCACGGGTTTAAACTTCGTTGAACACTCTACAGCCACGGGTAGTGGTGGTGCATTATTTTCACCAGGTACACGAATCGATGGTTCATCATTTGTACCATGTGGTGACACACCAACACCTCCTCGGGTGAATAACACCTTACCAATAAATGGTGCCGGAGGCGTGGATTTAGATACCAACATTGAAGTTAATTTTTCAGAAATTGTCAATGCCACAGTTGGTGCTGCCACATTAACCTGTGGTGTGGATGTGATTAGTTTTGCTGGTTTGCCTTTAGCAGGGGTTGATCAATTGATTATCAATCCTGATGCCGATTTACCCAATGGTGAAACTTGTACGCTTGAATTAATTGCCTCTGAAATAACTGATCTTGATGATATGGTTGATGAATTAGATGGTAATGGTGACGGAACTGCTGGTGATAATTTCAGCATGCAATTCATTGCTGGATTTCCAGAAGTTGAGATTTATGAAATTCAAGGGGCTGGCTTGGTATCTCCGTACAGTGGTATCACTGTGAGAACATTGGATAACATCGTTACTGCCTTAGACACCAATGGATTCTATATGCAAACGCCTGATGTTCGTGATGATGCAGACCCATTAACTTCCAGCGGTATCTATGTTTATACACAAAGTGCACCTACTGTCTTGGTTGGTGATCAAGTGGATCTTACTGGTGAGATTGTTGAGTTTTTTGGTTTAACAGAATTCACCAACCCCAATGATTACATCTTAACCATCGACAGTTCAGGAAATCCCTTGCCTACAGCGATTATGCTGGATGCGAGTTTCCCATCTCCAGACCCAACAGTCTTCCCTTGTGGTGACGAATCATTGGGTTATGAGTGTTATGAAGGCATGCATTTTGTCATGCCGCAGGGTTTTGTCAGTGCCGCATCTGTTGGTTTCTTTGGGAGTGACAGAGATGATGTGATGGTCAATGCGGGCAGTGCTCGTGCCATGCGTGAACCTGGTATTGATTACCCTGGTATCCCGGGTTTGCCAGAGTTTGATGGTAATCCTGAACTGATTGAGATGAGTGTGGATGCTTTAACTTTACCATTACAGCCATTGGCAGCGGGATCAGAAATAGCCTTAGAAGGTGTGATCAGTTTTGGCTTCAATGATTACGAATTACAGCCATCTTTACTTACCATGATCAATGAAAATGTACTTCCAGGTGCTGTGAGAGATGCCAATCCAGATGAAGTCACACTTGCTTCAGCTAATTTATTCAGGTTGTTTAATGACGTGGATGACCCAGGTGAAGCGGATGATGATCAAATTGCTGACCCAGCGGAATACAACAGTCGTTTATTGAAACTGGCTAAGTATTTTATTGAAGACATGAAAGCACCGATGATCATTGCGTTGCAAGAAATTGAAAATACTTCGGTATTGTTAGATTTAGCAGCAGCAATCAGCCAAGCTGGTGGACCTACATATGTTGCCATCTTAGTTCCAGGTAATGACGTAGGCGGAATCAATGTAGCATACATGTATCAAGCCGGGTTGCTCAGTAATGTCATGGTTACTCAATTGGGTGCAGCAGAGATTAATTCCTTTGATGGTTCATTGTTGCATGACAGACCGCCCTTACGTTTAGAAGCGGATGTGGCATTAAGCTCTGGATCCTTGTCATTGAATGTATTGGTGGTTCATATGCGATCACGCTCAAGTATTGACAGTGAGTCTGATGGTGATCGAGTACGTAATAAACGACTCAACCAAGCCAATTCGGTGGCAGTTATGATTGAAAATATCATGCTCGAAGACCCTGATAAATCTTTGTATGTGGTCGGTGATTACAATGCTTTTGAATTCACAGATGGTTATGTAGATGTGGTTGGCCAAATAACTGGGCAGGCAGTCGAAGCTGATAATTTATTGTGGACCGAACCTTTGTTCGCGACAACACCTTTAACCCAAGGGGTACAAACGCTTGCTTCTGAAGATCAATACTCATTCGTTTTTGGCGGTAGTGCACAAGTACTTGATAATGCCATCATGAATGACAAAGGGTTGATGAATTTAGTTGATATGCAGTTTGTTCGAGGCCAAGCCGATGCTTCGGTTCAGTTGGAAGAAGATGACACCACTTCATTGCGATCAACTGATCATGATGGATTTGTTTTGTATATTTTCGAAGACAACGATTTGATTTTTAAAGACGGTTTCGAATAACCATATTTAGTTGAATCTAAGTTAAAGCCCATGCTTTCTGCATGGGCTTTTTTTCATTTAAATGCAGTGCATTCGCTAAGGCATTATTTTTCTAGACATTAAGATGGCATGTTCTTTGATTTTTTTACCTTGTTGATCTGTGTATTTATAGTAATTTTTTCTGCGGCCAATTTCTTTGAAGTTGAAATTTGCATAGAGTTTCTTTGCGGCTTCATTGCTTTCTCGAACTTCAAGCCACATGTGCTTGGCATGATTGATGCGGCTTATCAACAATAAATGGTGCAGCAATTTTGAGGCCATAGATTGCCTCATATAAATCGGGTTTACCCCAATATTAAGTAAATTTGACTCTTCAAAGCCAATCATCAAAAAGGCATAGCATACAATTTCGTTGGGTTTGTTTGCTTTCACACCTTTGATGCACTGATAGCCAGCTTCAATACAATCCTGCATGGTTTTTTTGGGCCATGGATTGGGGTATATTTGTTCTTCAATGACCATTACTTGGGCCAGGTCGTCAGAATTAATGTGGCTGAATGTTAATTTTGAATTCAAAATATCAAGCTCTTCGAGATCAGTTAGTTGGTTTTGAGAATACAGTGCCAAAGTACAGTTTATACTTAAACTGAATTGATGATAAAAAAACTTAAACAAAATAGCCTAATTCAGTGAATTATCCAACCCCAAATGTGGTTATCAAAAAAACAATGATGTACCATACTTGCTTTGGCTGAATGCCTCAAACACACTGAAAACCTATGATCCATTTATTACGCAATGTGCATGTATATGCACCTGTAGATTTAGGCCTATGCCATGTCTTGGTGGCTGCAGGTAAAATTGTATATGTCAGTCCAAAAACACCTGAAATTGGCGTACAAATGCTGACTTCAGATACTGATTATGAAGGCCGGAAATTAATCCCTGGACTCATTGATGGACATGCTCATATCACAGGTGGGGGTGGTGAAACTGGATTCAATAGTAAAGTTCCAGCCGTCCATTTAAGCGAGTATACCCAAGCAGGTGTAACTACAGTGGTGGGATTATTAGGCACGGATGACTTAACTCGCAGCACGTCCTCGTTGGTGGCCCAAGTTTATGCTTTGAGAGAATCGGGCATTAGTGCCTATTGTTATACAGGTGGCTATCATGTGCCATTGACCACTTTAACTGAATCTGTCAGATCTGACCTGGTCCACATTGAGCCAATCTTAGGAGTTGGTGAGTTGGCCATTTCTGATCACCGTTCCAGCCAGCCTACATTCGATGAAGTGGCGCGCATTGCGGGTGATGCACATGTGGCAGGATTGATGACAGGTAAAGCCGGAATCGTGCATTTTCATTTGGGTGATGGGGAACGAGGCATGGATATGATCAATGAGTTACTTGAACGGACTGAAATTCCAGCACGTGTGTTGAACCCAACACACTGCAACAGAAACAAAGCATTGTTTGAACAAGCTTGTGCCTTGAGCCATTTAGGGTGTTACATTGATGTGACTGCATTCCCAGTAGCGGAAGATGAAGATGGCTATACCGCAGTTGATGCCTTTAAACGCTACAAAAGCCAAGGGTGCCCAATGGATAAATTTACAATTTCATCTGATGGCGGAGGATGTTTGCCACATTTCAATGAGCAAGGTGAGTTGTTGCATATGGATTTTGGACGCAATTTGGCTTTAAGTGAAACGTTAAAGGAGTTGCTAGATGATGGTTTGTCACCTGAATCTGTTTTACCGGTGTTCACACAAAATGTAGCGCAATTATTGCGCCTAAGACACAAAGGAGAAATCAAAATTGGACATGATGCTGATTTAGTGATTTTAGATCATAACAACCAAATTCAAGATGTCATGGCCAATGGGGTGTGGCATCAAAAGAACCACCAAACATTGATTTTTGGTGGCTTTGAAAAAAAACAATAAAAAAGGAATAGATA
>JBPOFV010000133.1:0-6025 GCA_051252335.1 Marinicella sp.
CAGGAGCCTTTGAGTTGATGCTTACTGTATATAAAATATTGTAGTTTTCATGACTCATCGGTGGATACTTGGTTTCTCCAATGATGCGATTGACCATATCTGGGATGGTGTTGCTGTGGCCAATAATCAAAACTTGCTGTCCTTGGATTAATTTTAAAAATTTAAGCACATCAAAAGACATGGGATAATACAGCTCTGGTTTGACAGAACTTTCAGATGAAATCAATTTTGCAGTTTGGATGTTGCGTTTGAATTCTGTGGTAAATACTTGGTCAAATTCTATGTGTTGGAGCACTTTTTTCCAATACTTGGCGCGCTCAATTCCGGCAGCTGATAAAACAGGATCTTCTGAAGTAAGGTCAAATTTTTCGGTGTGTCTGAGGATATATATTTGAGTAACATCGCTTAATGATTCTTTGATAATTTGAGCAGGTTGTGAGTTGTTGAGTTGTTGATTTGAAATCAACGCCAGAGGATCGTTGGCTTTGTAATTAAAAAATAAACTAATCGCCAGTGCAGTTAACATCAAGCCAATCAGCCATTTATATTGATTTGAATGATCTGGTTCTTGCTTGTTGGGGTGGCTGGATTCTTCACTGATGGGTTCAAACCTATAGCCCACTTTGTGCACTGTGATTATCAAGTCTTCACTGAGACCTGCTAGTTTAAATGTTTTTCTCAATCGAGCTATGGCTGCAGGAATCACTTCTGGAGAACTCGGTTTGTTGGTCCAGATTTTTTCCATAAATACGTCATTCGAAACGGTGTTACCTGCATTTTTAATCAGCAGCTGAATGACTTCTATGGCTTTGTGGTCAATACCAATGTCCACACCATTAGAGGTGATTTTGTGATCATCAAAATCAATGACAAGGTGTCTGATTTGGTATGTTTTATTCATGCTTTGAATGGTTCTTTATCATGGTAATGAGTTTACACTGAATTAAAGTGTATATCGAATTAAAAAAAAGAACAGCTCTTAAGATATTCGACTAATGTGATGTTGTGCATAAATTTAGTAACTAGGTAAGCAGTTATTAAGCTTGGTTAGGCTCAATCATGTATTCATTTAATGAAACAAAATTTGTTTTGAATTATGAAAGCGCCACCATCCTTGGCAGCAATGTAGGGCACAATCCATGATATAGATGCAATTTTGATTGTATCCCTCTGAATAAACAGGCATGTTGTGCAATCAACATGCCTGCTTACTTACTCCTTAAAAGGTTTGGGTGTATCTGAAATAAGTGATACGACCATAGCCATCATACAAAGTGAAATCATAATCACGGCTGCCCACATTACCTAAACCAATGGGTGGGAATTTTTCACCTGCATTTCTGACACCAACCGTAAACCGGCCATTCCAAGGCGTGTGGTAATTGGCTTGTAAGTCATGAGTGACCCAAGTTGGAACGTGCCCTTGTCCTTGTCCATCTACAACTGTATTGAATTGGTCTGCAATTAAATTGATGTTGTAACCAATGGTCCAATTCGCAATAGAATAGTTATTGGACAACACAATTCGATCTGCTGGTGCCCCAGGATCTCCAACAAAATCTCGACCGCCATCAGTAGACTGATCCAATACTCGACTCCACTGCAAATTATGTGAGAACCTACCGCCTAATGCTTCATAATTGAACTTGGCATTAAAATCAATGCCTGATGTTTCAATCAAACCTTCATTACCAAAGCCTCTGATACATTGAATGATGGCGTTGTTTGAGGCATCTCTTTGACAACCCAAACCATTAGGCAATGGATCTCCTGCCAATTCAGTGTTAATCAAAAACTGTGTGGTAAAACCCCGAATTCGGTTGCTCAATTCAATGTTGTAATAATCCAAGGTGAAGTTAAACCAGTCGAATGGTTCATACGCCAAACCAAGCGCAAACTGTTTGGATTGTTCTGATTCAAGTGATGAATTTGCAATGACTAAGGCTTGTACTTGCGTTCTGCAATTGCTGGCTAAGCCTTCAGCAATACAAGTTGCTGCATCTGTAACTGTGTCAGCAGAAGTAGATGGTTTCTGATTCAAAATATCCAGTGAGGGTGCTCTGAATCCTTCTCCATAAGATGCCCTCAATGTCAGGTTTGGTAGGGGTTGATAACGGAATGATATTTTAGGTGAAAAATCATTCCCATAATCAGAATAATCATCATACCTGCCTGCAATGTTCATTTCTAAATTTTCTAACAATGGAAACAAAGCTTCGAAATACATGGATGTCACATCTCGGCCACCAATGGCAGTATTACCTGATGAGCCACCGACTTGACCAGCTTCTGATTGTGGGTCGTAAATATCAGCAAATTTTTCTTTGCGATATTCTGCCCCAACAAATGCTGACGCTGTGCCATTAGGTAACTGAAATAAATCAAAGGCAGCAGAACCAAATATTTCATCTTGGTCATAAGTGCCATCTCTAAAGATTGTGATGCGCATTGAATTCAGCACTGTTGGGCTGGTGTTGTATGGGTCTTGTAAATTGTAAGTCCCATTTTCTATGGCCTCAAAAGCCGCTGATCGCAACAAATAATTTCTTCCGACATCAGCTGTACGATTGTCTGAACTGTTCATTCCAACTTCAACTTCAGCACCACCAATTTGGCCGGTAACACCCACTTCGAAATTCATTCTTTGGTTGGTTACGTTACTGTCTCTGTTGCCCAACGCATCAAACCGATGTCGCCAATGAACCACTTGTGGCTCAGGAAAATTAACTGGGTCATAAACGGGACTGTTAGGATTACTTGGGTTGTTTGGGCTACCCAAAGTCAATGGAGCTGGGCCACCTGAGGCACGGGCACTGCCATCAGGAACTGGAGCATATCGACCGAATGATTCGGTTTGATAAAACCCGGCATTGGCCCAGAAAGTCCATTGATTATTAATCTCATGTTTTGCTCTGGCAAAAAATGATTTGTTCTCTGTTGAAGCTTCATCAGCGGAAACCAACGCAAAGTCATAAGCACATCGACCGGTTGAAGGTAAGATATAAAAACCAGTATTGGGAAATGAACAACCACCTAATACCGGAGCATAATCACCCGTTGGGTTACCAGCTGCACTGACTGGTCTGAAATTATTACTGAATGTAGATGCACCTGCTACTTTCCAGGGTAGGTCGTTTTGAAAGATTATTTCTCGGTCATTCCAAGAGACTCCCGCAATGATGCTGGTCCGGTCACCAGATGCTCCGAATAAGACATAACCTTCTTCACGTTCCCCTCCTTTATTTGGGATACTTACCTCTGCACCACCTAGCATCAATTCAGCACCTTCATAATCGGTTCTGGTGATGATGTTTATAACCCCACCAATGGCATCTGAACCGTAGATAGCAGATGCACCATCTGATAGCACTTCTATCCGCTCAATGGCACCCATTGGTAAGGTGTTAAGGTCTTGTGATGAACCGGTTGAAGGTGATTTTGGCAATCTCCTACCATCAATCAATACCAAAGTACGTGAAGCTCCAAGGCCTCTTAGGCTTAAGCTGGAAACACCTTGTGCAGAGCTGCCTGATTGTGGTCTAAATGAGCCAAAGCTGTTAAAAGTGGTACTGCGTAAAAAATCTGCTGCATTACTTTCTCCGCTGAGCTCGATATCTTCTCGGCTATACATGGTGACTGGTAAACCCCCTTCCATGTCTGATCTTTTAATTCTAGATCCGGTAACCACCATTTTGCTTTGATCTTCAACATCACTTTCGCTGTCTGAATTTTCAGTTTGTGACCAGGCTTGTTGACTGAATGCCAATGAGAATACGGCTCCTGTCATCAATGCTTGTTTCACTGCCAAAGTAATTGGTTTTTGTTTTAGTTTCATGTTGTTCTCCAATTCATCTTTTTGAGTCAAAATCTCATCCTCTTCAATGTTCAATAGCTGTTTATTAAATTTTTTTATCTTTTTAACTATTAAAACATTCGTAGATAAGTTTAAATAACATATACTTATGTAACAATTTTGGCTTTCTGAGTCTTCGACTTAATCAGAAAGTGCATCTAAATCAGATAAGTTATGTGTAGGAATAATTTAGTACTAAAACCTTAGTAGATCAAGATATTTTTAATATTTTTTTAACAAAAGGTACATAATTTATTAAATAAAAGATATTTTTTGGGTGGGAAATATGCCCTTCAAATGGCTTGTTTATTGAATAAGCTGGAGTTAAATCAGGTGGGTTATTTTAGAATATAATTGAATAGATTTATTTTTGTTCATGCCAGTGAATGACACCCTGATCGCCTGATGCTCGGTCAAACACACAATCATAATCATTCAATAAAGGTAAACCACAAATGGTTTGTTCCGGCCACTGTGGCAATTGGTCCATGAACATAAAATGCCAATTGCCCGGTCCTTCGGCATCAGACTGCCAATAGTTATTAGCAGTTATGGACAATTCAACAGGTTCACCTTCTGATCCGGTGAAACATAAATAGACTGTAGGCCATTGAACACTGGATAATTGGGGATTTTTATATTTTTGGCCATTGGTAAGTGATTGTTTGAATGCATCTATAAAAGTGATAAACGATGGGTTGATTGCTTTTAAACAAGAAATTAAATATGCATACAGTGATTTTTGCAATATCACATAGCTACAGCCAGAGTCGATGATGGCATTGGAAAAGAAGCTGTTCACATGTTTTTCATCTAATGGCGGCGCTTCTACTGACTCAAAGCCCGCAACCCTGATTGACTGTAAGTGGGTGTTGTAATAAGCATCATGTAGGACTTGAATGCTCTGTATTGGTTGAGTTGAATCATATGGGCTGGATTGACCGATGATGAATTGACCTTGGTTCAGCTCCTCTGCAGCCACTTCAGCCCGGGTCATTTGAGCCAGTGGTTGATAAACGATGGAGCGCCGTGTCGATATTGTAAATTGATTGGCTGTGACCTGGTTTTCTTCAAAATCAGTAAACAGCGGCGTGATGTCTTGTTCTGGAAAGGTTCTGAGTTTCTTTTTGAAATCAGCCATCGCAGATGAGTTGTTGCCAATCTCAAATGGCCAAGGATATGTAGCCGCAAGGGCAGGTGTTTGTGATTCAAGGAATGACGTGACATCATAGGCTTTATTCAGGTGGTGATAAGCCAGTCCCCAGATTCCATCGGCCTGCTGAAAATTTTGTTGTTGGCTTTCAGCAGTGATGGCCATTGGAGCCGCATTGAGTTTAAAGGCCTCATCATGATTGAGCTCAATTTGTGTTCTGATGACCGGTCCTGCCCAACCGCCTGATCCATACACAACATCTTGTGCATAAACAGTGGTTTCTAGAAAGCTGTCTTGATCAGGTTGGTATTTATTCAAATCAATGGCCAAAGTACTGCTTCCAGTATCCAGCAAGACATTGACTTCAATTTTTTGGCTTCCGATATACAACTGGGTGGTATAGGCTCCTATACCGTTTGCCAGATTAATGGGCAGTTTAATTTGCTTGTTTTTCATGTTATTTGTCAAGGTAGGTTCTGTACGATATTTCATCACGCATTCGATCAACACAAGCAACACCTTCTGCAATGGTCTCTTTGGCCTTGTGGATTTCTAACAGACCCACATCATTCAATCTCGGTTGCAATAAAACATCAGGCGGTTCTCCGGCTAAGCGACTGCGAGTTAAATGTGACGACATGATATGAATGGAGTTTGAGATGACATCAAAACCTTTCGGTTCCTTGATGCCATTGTCATCACTACTGATCAAGTTTTGCATGCTTGATTTTGCTTTCTCCCATAGATTAGACTCATCCTTGGACGTGTTTTTTTGTTCTTCATTTTTTTCGATGGTTTCATATCGGTTGATGATATCGGCATTCAGGTTCACAGCTATCACAATATCAGCGCCCAATGCGCGACAAAGTGATACTGGGACAGGGTTGACTAAGCCGCCATCAACCAACCATTTTTGTTTGTGTAAAACACTAGGAAATAATCCTGGGAATGCCATTGAGGACCACAGCGCATCATGCACGGAACCTTCAGTCAACCAGACCTCTTTACCGGTACTGAGG
>JBPOFV010000134.1:0-6022 GCA_051252335.1 Marinicella sp.
GGCCCTGACGGCGTGATCGATTCATCGGCAGCCCATTTCATTAACTTGGCTAATTTGTTGGTCTCAAGGGACAACACACGTCAAGGGATAGCTGATTTGTTTACTTTGACTGAATCGATTCCTTTGATGGACATCGATGGTGATGCAGCTGGCGATTTTAATGAAGCCAACATCACTTTTGCTGGTCAATCATTAGGTGCCATAACCGGAACCAGTTACTTGGCCTTTGCGCCAAACGTGCAAAGTGCTGTTTTGTCAGCACCTGGTGGAGGCATAGCTAATTTGTTAATTGGTTCACCTACATTTGGCCCACGTATTATTGGTGGCTTAGCCGCAGCTGGTGTTGAGCAAGGAACCACAGAATTTAACTTATTCGTTTTAGCCACGCAAACAGCTGTAGATGCAGCTGACCCAATTAATTTGGGCGGATTTGCTGCATTGAATAACAACATTTTGGTGCATGAGATATTAGGTGACCAAGTTGTAACCAACACGGTACCTGGTGCGCCACTGTCTGGAACAGAGCCATTGATGGCTGCTATGGGATTAACATTCTATTCAGAATCAGCTTTCAACCCAGATGGTTTAGATGCAGCGGTTAGATTCACTGCTGGTGATCATGGCAGTCTCTTAAGTCCAGCAGCTTCTCCTGCAGCCACTGCAGAAATGCAAGGGCAGATGGCGGCCTTCCAGGCTACAGCTGGTACGACATTGAATGTCGTTAATACCGATGTGGTTCAATAAGGAGATGACTATGAAAAACTTTAATAAAAAGCGTGGAGTACAACAGATGTCTCAAAACAACACCAGATTGAAACTAAAACCATTGAAGCTGGCCATGATGGCTGCGACCTTGGGACTATCAGGTTCTGCCATGTCGGCAGAAATATTCAACAACGGTGACTATTCTTTTAATATTGATACCACAGTTTCTTATGGTGCAGCTTGGCGAATCGCTGATCGAGATGATCGGCTCGTAGGTAAAGCCAATTTGAACCCATTCGTTGGTGTTGATTTAGCAACTGGAGCTCCATCTTCGCTGGGGCAAAGAATAGCTGCACCAGGCCGTTGGTCAATCAATTCGGATGATGGTAATTTAAATTATGACCAAGGTGATTTGATTTCGAATGCGATTAAATTCACTTCGGACATTTCATTTGCAGGTCCTACCTGGGGCGCATTCTTCAGGGTCAATGGTTTTTATGACTTCGAAAATGCAGACAACAAAAACTTATCCAGAACGGCCAGAGAGTTCGTTGGTGAAGATTTCCGTTTACTCGATGCCTATGTGTATAAAGATTTCGATATAGGAAATCAGATTGCTTCAGTCCGTCTTGGTCGCCAAGTGGTTAGTTGGGGTGAGTCAACATTCATTCAAGGTGGTATCAATGTCATAAATCCGGTTGATGTATCTAAAATACGCGTGGCCGGTGCCGAATTGAAAGAAGCCTTTTTGCCGATTGACATGATCTCATTCTCAACCAGTATTACCGACAATCTGTCTTTAGAAGCGGTTTACATGTTTGAATTTGAGCAAATTGATCCGGATCCAGCGGGTACCTACTTCTCTACCAATGACTTTGCTACACCAGGTGGTGAATATGTGGCACTGGGATTTGGTATCGTACCGGAATTGTCAGATGCTGGTTTGATTTCTCAATTACCTTTACCGCCTGCCTTAATTCAAGGCACGTTAGGAAATATTTATAACTTTTCAATTGCTCGACAGTCCACACCAGCAACATCTGATGATGGTCAGTATGGTCTTGCCTTACGTTATTATGCTGAACAGCTGAATAACACCGAGTTTGGTTTGTATTACTTGAACTACCATTCAAGATTACCTCTTATCAGTGGTTATGCACTGGGTTTGCCAGGTGTAGGTTTAGGGCCAACTTCTCCTAGTTCTGGTGCTTATTTTACCGAGTACCCAGAAGACATTAACTTATATGGTTTGAGCTTTAACACAACCATCAATTCACTGGGTGTTTCATTACAAGGTGAATTGTCATACCGTGATAATGTGCCCTTACAGATCGATGATGTTGAAGTGTTGTTTGGTGCTTTGTCACCATTGAATGCGGCCATCCCTGCACCGTATGACCAATTTGTATCACAATTGGGAACCTTTGCACCAGGTGAGTATATTCAAGGCTGGGAAAGACATGAAGTGTCTCAATTACAGTTCACCGCCACTAAATTGTTTGGACCCAATGAGTTCTTTGGTACCGATCAGATCGTGTTGTTAGGTGAAGTTGGTTTTACCAATGTTTGGGATCTGCCTGATCAAAGTGTCTTGCGTTATAACGGCCCTGGTACTGATACCGGTGGTGGCCCAAGTTTACAAACAGGCGGCACCAGTAGAAACCCAGTGACTGAAGGTTCTGAGTTTTTTGCTTCAGCTTTCTCATGGGGTTATCGTTTGATCACTCGTTTTGATTACAACGCTGCTTTCGGCTCTTCATGGAACTTATCGCCAAGACTGGCATTTAACCATGATGTGAATGGCACCACGCCAGGCCCAGGTGGTAGCTTTATCGAAGGAAGAAAGTCATATACCATTGGTGTTAATGGCACTTATCTTGAAAAGTGGAGTGCTGACATCAGTTACACCAGTTTTTCAGGTGCTGGTATACATAATCAAATATCAGACAGGGATTTTGCTTCTATTAACATTAAATACTCGTTCTAAGAACAGAGGGGACATTACATGAAGTTATTAAAGAAAACAGTTATTTCAACATTAATTGGATTGACAGTTGTTGCTGGTTCAGCACAAGCAGGCCCCAAACCTGATCAACTAGATCGATTATCTACTGACCTTACACCTGTAGGTGCGGTTAGAGCGGGTAATGAAGCCGGCACCATTCCTGCATGGACTGGTGGCATCACTTCATCACCTGCGGGCTATCAGGTTGGCGACCACCATCCTGATCCATTTGCTGCTGATACCGTTTCATTTACTATAGATGGCTCAAACTACAATGACTATGCAGAGAATTTATCTGTTGGTCAGTTAGCAATGTTTGCGCGATATCCAGAAACCTATAAAATGGCAGTGTATCCAACCCGTAGGTCGGCCTCTTTTCCAGCTCATATTTATGAAAAGACTCGTGCCAATGGTGGCACCGGTACCTTGGTTGCAGATGGTGAAGGCGTGGCCAGTGTGGCTGAAGGTTTTCCATTTCCTTTTCCTGAAAATGCCTATGAATTGATCTTAAACCATAAGCTGAAATACAAAGGTTCTGGCGGTGTACGCTATAACAACCAAGTTGCACCGAATAACAGCGGTAAATATACTTTGGTTCGCTTGCGTGAAGAGTTGTATGGTAAATATTATGTACCAGGTAACACCATTGATGACATTGACAATATTCTGTTGTACTTTTATCAAGTGGTTGAGTCACCAGCACGTTTAGCCGGTCGTGTTTTATTGGTTCATGAAACCATGAATCAAAAAGAAACACCCAGACAAGCTTGGATTTATAACCCGGGTCAACGTCGTGTAAGACGTGCACCTAATGTGGCTTATGACAACCCAGGTACAGCTTCTGATGGTTTAAGAACCAATGACATGACTGATATGTTCAATGGTGCCATGGATCGTTTCACTTGGAATTGGACTGGCACCAAAGAAATGTATGTGCCTTATAATTCATACAAAGCACACAGCTATGATTCTAAAGTTGAGGACATGGTCCAACCAGGTCATTTAGATCCCAGTTATATGCGCTATGAATTACACAGAGTACATGTGATTGAAGCCAATTTACGTGATGGATTTAGACACATTAACAGTAAACGTACTTTCTACTTAGATGAAGACAGCTATCAAATATTGTTAACTGACCATTATGATAGACGAGGTGAGTTGTGGCGTTTTTCTGAAGCGCACAGCATCAATTATTACGAAGTACCTACTTTTTGGTCAACCATTGAAACACACCACGATTTACAATCAGGTCGATATGTGGCTGTTGGTTTAGATAACCAAGATCAGGTGAATACATTCAACACGCCTTTGAGCGAAAATAATTACACACCGAGCGCCCTGCGTAAACGCGGAAGACGCTAATCTGTGATATTAAGTTGAAGTTTTAATTTAATGGCTGTGTGCATTGTTATGTACATGGCCATTTTTTTTGGTGTAAATATATGAAAAAATTGTTTTTGAAAGTTTTGATGGTTTTTTGTTTGTCATTGAGTATAAACAACGCTTGGTCACAACATCCAGCTGAAGTTATGCCATTGGCTGATCAATCGCTGATTATGTCAATTGCTAAAGTTGGCACATCCTTGCTTATGGTCGGTGAAAGGGGGCATGTTTTAAAAAGTAAAGATGAAGGTAAAACCTGGCGCCAAATAGAAAATATCCCAGTTGATATTTCTTTGACCAAAGTGGTGGCGGTTAACAATCATGTATGGGCTGTGGGTCACGATGCAACCATCATTCACAGTGCAGATGCTGGCGAGACTTGGGAATTACAATTTTATGATCCAGATCGAGAAGTTCCATTTTTGTCAGCCTATTTTACTGATGAGCAAACTGGATTTGTAATTGGGGCCTACGGCACCATACTTTCTACCACTGACAGTGGGAAAAACTGGCAAGACGATTTGATCGACGAAGAATTAGACTATCATTTAAACGACATCACTCAAGGTAATGATGGTGCTTATTATGTTGCTGCTGAAGCAGGGTATTTCTTCAAAAGTGTTGATGATGGTGAAACTTGGCAAGCCATCGAGCTTCCTTATATGGGTTCCATGTTTGGTGTGGTTGCATTGGATGATTCTGTTGTTTTATATGGTTTGCGCGGCAATATTTTGGTGTCAGAAGATCAGGGTGAAACTTGGCAAGAAGTCTACACTGATGTCACCAACAATTTATTTGGTTCTAGTATGATGAGTGACCATAAAATATTAATGGTCGGAGCCAATGGCGCTCGATTGGTCTATGCCGACCAATCGGTTGAAATATTTCCGGGTACTGACTCAGGTGATGACTATGCCGATGTGCTGGTTATAGGAAATCAAGCCATACTGGTCGGTGAAACCGGCTATAAATCACAATCAATTGGACAATAAAGGGAGCAATCATGAATCAAGCTAATGAAAAAAATGGGTTCGCTGCTTTTTGTGAATCATTGTTGTTCAGCAACAAAAAAATCATATTATTTCTCATATTTGTTATCACAATCGTGCTGGCTTATTTTGCCAGTCAGTTGAAAGTTGATGCAGGTTTTGAAAAACAACTGCCCCTCGATCACGAATACATGCAAACCTTTATGGAGCATGAAAAATTCAGGGGAGCTAATCGAATATTGGTATCCTTAATTGATGAAAGCGGCAACATGTTTAATGAGCAGTTTTTTGCTAAATTAGAAAAAATGACTGATGCTGTGGTCTTTATTCCAGGTGTTAATCGAGCCAGTGTTAAATCAATCTTCACTCCCAATGTCCGATTCGTCGAAGTGGTTGAAGATGGCTTTGCAGGTGGAAATGTAATTCCTGCAGATTTCAGACCAACTGGCAATATGTTTGAAAGGGTTCGCGGCAATATTGTTAAAGCAGGTGTTCTAGGTAGATTAGTGGCTGAAGACTTTAATGGAGCGATGGTTTGGGCAGATTTACAGGAAAGAGATCCGCAAACTGGCGAGAAAGTTGACTATCAGAAAATTGCCAAACAATTAGAAGCAATCAGAACGGATTTTGAAAGCGATGGACAGACTGTTCATATCATTGGATTTGCTAAAATTGTGGGTGATATTGCTGAAGGTGCTAAATCAGTATTGTACTTTTTTGCTTTAGCTATTTTTATTACAGCTGTATTGCTCTATTGGTACTCTAAAAGTTGGAAACTCACCATTTATCCAATCGTATGTTCATTGGTGGCAGTGATATGGCAAATGGGATTCTTAAAACTGATGGGTATGGGGATTGACCCGATGAATATCCTGACACCCTTTTTGGTGTTTGCCATCGGCGTGAGTCATGGCGTGCAAATGATATCAGGTTGGAC